>JANOWX010000553.1:0-2197 GCA_031418175.1 Acidobacteriota bacterium
TAAAGTCCGTCCTACCCCTCGAACAGCTTGAGTGTGCCGGTGTTGATGATGGACAGTTGCGCGGAAAACTCCATCTGCTCTTGCAAGGTCTCAAACACCAGGTCTTCGACGGCGCGCGCCTGAATCTCGAACGGGACGTGCCAATACGCGGTGGCGTGGTTCATCCCGCGCCGCCGGTTTTTGAAATAGGCCCGCAAATAACGCGCGCGAAACTGCCACGTGCCGTAACGGTCGTATTGCTGGCAATGCGCGATCTCGTGCGCCAGCAAGGCCAGCCCGGCAATCGTTTCGGGCTGGTACGCGCCTTTTTGCAAATAGATGTTGTCGCGGTCGGCATAACCCAGCGGAGCGCCGATGACGTAGCGCGGGATGCCTTCGCGCACGCGCACGCGCCGCACGTCGTAGCCGGGAAAGAAGGGCTGCAAGACACGCACTGCTTCCGGCGGCAGCGCGAACCGGACGCGCTTCATGCTGCTTCACCCATTGGCTAGCCTAATTGCCCACCGAGCTGTAAAGCCCGCGTCAATTGTTCGGCAAAGAATTCGACCAACGGTTGCGTCAGCATGCGAAAGGCCGTCTCGGTCACGGCGGCATAACGTTGCCGCGTGATGTCATCATTGAAAACAAACAGCTGCGGCCACCCGGCGCGTTCGACATAAAAGCTGGCGGCCAGCAACGCCGCGAGTTCGGTGTGTTGCGCGAACGGATGCAGATCAAGCAGCCGCAAGAAGACGATGGCAGCCTGCTCCACCGCGTGCAATTCGTTGAAGCCCTCCGTCGCAAACCAATCGAAGGCATTGTCGAGCAAGCGCGGCAACAAACTGGCCGGCGTCGGATCGTGCAAGGCATTGAGCGGCGCAGGCTGAGTCTGCCGTAAAACATTGGCATCCGCCGCGGTGCCGGTCAGCGCGCGATGCAAAGCGATTAGCCGCTCAACGCCGAAGGTTGCTGCGGGTTCCGCCGCCCAGCCAGAAATCAACTCAGCCGCCGCGTGCAAACGTGCGAGTGCTGCCGCGTCATTCGTCCAGCCGGCGCGCGCGCCTAGCTGCACAACCTGTTCGGCGCGCACAGTGGCGGCTGACGAAGTGCGCGGGGCTTGGGCCAGACGCTGGTTCCACGCCGCCGACGATTTGAGGTTGTCGTTGAAAATCGGCAGTTCCATAACGCTTGTATTTCGGGAGGCGGCATCCTACCACACCGGCCCCGCTTCCACAGCCGCCGTCAGCACCGCTGTTTGCCGCGCTTTGCACGCCCCGCTATAATCCCGCGCGGTCACCAAGCATGCAAAAACAATTCGCTCAATCTCCATACGCGGCCGTCGTCTTTGAGTCGGTTCGACCATCCGCACGGGCTTTATCAGGTGACTGATGTTTGATGGGCGGTTTAATTTCGCCGCAGATCAACGCAGGCAAACGCAGATAAAGCTTTGGTTTGATCCGCGCTCGTCTGCGTTGATCTGCGGCTGGGCTCTCTCATTTTGGATTAAACGATCACTCCGAACGTAACCTATGTCACTCAACTTGCAAGGTATCATCGCCGCACTGCCCACGCCGTTTGACGCGACGGGCGAGGTGGATCACGAACGGCTCAAAAGCAACATCGAGCAATGGAATCAGACCGATCTGCGCGGCTATCTGGCGCTCGGTTCGACGGGCGAGTTTCCGCATCTGACCACCGACGAAAAGCTGGCCGTCATCGAAACCGTGCGCGGCGCGATGGCGGCGGACAAGTTGCTGTTTGTCGGCACCAGCGAACTTTCGACGCGGCAAACGTTGTGGCTGACGAACAAGGCCCACGAACTGGGCGCGGATGTGGCGCTGGTCGTCACGCCGTTCTACTACAAAAAAATTTTGCAGGACGAACACCACGAAGCGCATTACCAACGCATCGCCGATCACGCGCCGCTGCCGGTCATGATTTATCTGATCCCGCAATTCGCGGGCGTTTACCTGCTGCCCGAAACCGTCGCGCGGCTGGCCGAACATCCGAACATCATCGGCATGAAAGAAAGCTCCGGCGATTTGCAGGCCATCAAGGATGTCTTTCGTGAACTGAACGGACGCGAGTTCAATGTGATGATCGGCGCGCCTGCGATCCTGACCGAAGGCTTGGAAGCTGGTGCGACGGGCGGGATGCTGGCCGTGGCCGCGCTGGCCCCGCGCGCGGCGGTGGCGGTCGAACAGGCGTACCGGTATGG
>JANOWX010000554.1:0-38023 GCA_031418175.1 Acidobacteriota bacterium
AGCCCGACCGTGTGGGAGGGCTGGTCTCGCCAGCAAGCCCTCCCTCACGGTCGGGCTACTGACACAACCCAAACCCCGAAGGATAACAACAAGATGATTCAAGTGATCGAACGCCGCGCTTTCATCAAACAGGCCGTGCAAACCAGCGCCGCCATCGGCATCACTGCGATGACCAACAAAACCCTATCCGCCGCGCCCAAACCGCTCTTTCAAATTTCGCTGGCGCAATGGTCGCTGCACAAAGCGCTCTTCGCCAAGCAACTCGACCACCTCGATTTCGCCAAGACGGCCAAGCAGGATTTCGGCATCAACGCGGTCGAATACGTCAACCAGTTTTTTAAGGACAAGGCGAAAGACAAAACCTATCTCGCCGAGATGCTCAAACGCACCAAAGACCTGGGCGTCGAGAACCGCCTGATTATGTGCGATGGCGAAGGCAACCTCGGCGACCCCGACGCCGCCAAACGCCAGCAGGCGGTCGAGAATCACTACAAATGGGTCGAGGCCGCCAAATTTCTCGGCTGCAAAATCATCCGCGTCAATGCCGCCAGCCGGGGCACGTTTGAAGAGCAGCAGAAACTGGCCGCCGACGGCTTGCGCAAACTGACCGAGTTCGGCGCGCAACACAAAATCGCCGTCATCGTCGAAAACCACGGCGGGCTTTCTTCCAACGGCCAATGGCTGACGGGCGTGATGAAGCTGGTCAATCACAAAAACTGCGGCACGCTGCCCGACTTCGGCAACTTCCGCGTCAGCGCGACCGAAGAATACGACCGTTACAAAGGCGTCGCCGAGATGATGCCCTACGCCAAAGCTGTCAGCGCCAAGTCGCATGACTTTGACGCCGAAGGCAACGAGACCCACACCGATTACCGGCGTATGGTCAAGCTCGTGCTCGACGCCAAATACAACAGCTTCTTCGGCATCGAATACGAAGGCAGCAAGCTGAGCGAGCCGGACGGCATCCGCGCGACCAAGCAGTTGTTGGAGAAGGTGCGCGCGGAGATGCAGAAGAAGTAAGCCGGAAAACGAAAGGGCGCGCTTGTCTTTTGATGAGTTGAATGATTTGGTGATTGTGGTGCGTGGTGGCGCAGGCGCGCTGCCGCCACCCGGAACGGTCTTTTCCGGCGCGGTCGGCGCAACGTTGAATGAGCGGCACGTCAATGTGCGGGAGACGTCAGCACTTCGGTTTTTTCGGAACCAGTGTCGAACCCCGTGCCCAAACCAGACCGGATTCAGTAGCTGGTTTTGAGTCTTTCCAAAAAGGAGCTTGCGATGAGTTGGGTCAGTATTCGTTATCGTGATTTTTACGATCTTCCGCGCATTTTCATTGCCAGCTATGAAGGGCGGCAATACCTTTTTGATTGTCCTTTCGACGATGAGCTTGACGATTACCCAGCGAGCTATCGGGTCTACCAACTGCCTGGGCTGACGGAAGAAGAGTTACAAGGCTCGTGGAAACATTTGCCGGAACGGGCGCTTGCCTTTCTGGGCATGGTGCCCGTCAGCGCCGTGCAGTTCGACCCGGCGAAACGCGAGCGCGTCAATACGGCCATCTTCAGTGATTTGTTACGCCAGCCCGCGCGGCAGGCGGCTTTGGTGGCTTGAAGCGGATTGTGTGTTATGCAGTTGAAACTCAACTATCGGTTCATTGCGGCTGTGTTGCTCGCCGCGCTGCTCGGCCATTCCGTCGCAGCACAAAACGCCGCGCGCCCGTTCACGCTCGCTCCCGCGCCCAATTGGATTCGCAGCGAACCGCTGACCACCAGCACCGCCGAACAACGCACCGACGCGCGCGACGGCGTGGTGTATCTGCTCTCTGATCAGCAAGTGCGCGTGGCCAACGCCACCACCGAACGCTATTACCACCATATTCACGAAGTCATCGCCCAGCCCGGCATCGAACACGTCTCACAACTCGAACTGGAATTCGATCCCAGCTTTCAGCGGCTGGTCATCCATCGCATTCAAATCCGGCGCGGCAATCAGACGATCAACGCGCTCAAGCTGCATGAAATCCGCCTGCTGCAAAAAGAGGACGAGATGGAACAGCGGCTGTTTAACGGCACGCTGGCGGCGCTGGTGATCTTGAACGACGTGCGCGTGGGCGATGTGGTCGAGTACGACTATTCGGTGAACGGCGCGAACCCGATTCTGGCCGGGCGCTTTGCCGATGTGAACTATCTGGTCGAGAGTGAACCGGTCGCGCGCTTGCGCTATCGCTTGCTCTGGCCGGTCGGGCGCGCGTTGCAACACCAGATGCGCAACCTGGAACTCAAACCCAAGGAGCAACGCAACGGCGAGGTCAGCGAATACGTTTGGGAGCGCACGAATCTGCCCGCGCCCGATTTCGCTGACGAGACGACCGCGGCGGCGGATGAGTATCCGACGCTCTATCTGACCGAATTCAAAAGCTGGCATGAAGTCGCCGCCTGGGCAGTGCCGCTCTATCGGTTGCAAGGCCCGTTATCACTAGCAGTGCGTCAGCAAATCGAAAAGTGGCGGCAGGTTTCGCTGCGTCCCGAAGAACAAATGCTGGCCGCGCTGCGGTTCATCCAGGATGAGATTCGCTATCTGGGTATTGAACTCGGGCCGCATTCGCACCAGCCGCATCAGCCCGCGCTGGTGTTGGCGCGGCGTTACGGCGATTGCAAGGACAAGGCGTTTTTGTTCGTCACGGCTTTGCGCGAACTGGGCATTGAGGCGTATCCGGCACTGGTCAACACGGAGATGCAAGGCCGCGTGCAGGAGTTGTTGCCGTCACCGTTTGCCTTTGACCACGTCATCGCGCAGGTCAAATTCAATGGCAGGACGTACTGGTTCGACCCGACCGTCAGCTTGCAACGCGGCGGTTTGGCGCAACATTACAACCCTGAATTCGGGCGCGGCCTGGCCGTGCATGGCGGTGGCGCAGTGTTTGAAGAGATTCCCTTGCCCGCGCCCGCGCACCGGCTGAAAACGATCAAGGAGATTTACACGGTCAACGCTGACAATCATTCGGCGCGGTTGGAAATCAGCTACACCTATCGCGGCATCGAAGCCGACACGATGCGCGATTACCTGGCCAAAAACACGCTCAAGGATTTGGTCAAAGAGCGGCTGACCTTGCTGCACGCGCGCGACCGCAACATCAGCGCCGAGGGCAAACCCGAAGTCAAAGACGACGCGGCCAACAACATCATCGTCATCAGCGAACGCTATCAGTGCGCCCGTTTCTGGCGTGATGACGCGCGCGCGTTTAACGCCGACCGTTTGACGCCGGAACTGCCTGTGCTCCCAGTTCTATTGGTTGATGCGAAAAAGCCCGTGCTGCTGACCTATCCCTTCGATGCCGAACAGCAGATCGAAATCCGCACGCCCTTGCCGCTCAATGTCGCGGCGGCTGACGATTCGGTGGTGAACGATGCGCTGCAATTCGACGTGCGCCGCACACGCGAAGGCCGCACGATCAAGCTCACTTATCGGCTGCGCACGCTGCGCGGCTATGTCAGCGCCAGCGAAACCGCCCGCCTGGCCGCCGACATCGAACGCATCGAAGACCTGGGCAACTTCCGCCTGTCCAATCAGGCCGTCGCGTTTGGCGCGTTCACCAATCCGGTCGGTCTCGGCGGTTTGATCTTTCTGGGCGCGCTCTTGCTCGCGCTGCCGCTGCTCGCGTTCGTCGCGTATAAAACCTGGCAGGCACGGCGCGCGCCGCGCGAAGTCGAAACGCGCGTCAACATCGCCTTGCCCGGCAGCGAACCGGCCAGCCCATTTCGCGTGCCCGACGAAACAGCCTTGCGCGAACGCGTTGCGGTGTTGCGGTGCGATTGCGGCGGCGGCTATGCGCTGCCGCTTGCGGGCGCGTTGCGCGAAACGGTGATCTTTGACGGCAAGCGGCTGGTGCTGGTGCAATTGCATTGCGCGGGCTGTGCGCAGGCGCGCGATGTGTACTTTGATCTCGCGGCTAGCGCTGCGGCGAATTATGCCGCGCAGGTGGTGGAAGCGCCGGAGCAATCAGGCTAATCGAAACGCATTCAAACCTAGCCGCAAAAAAGCGCAGAAGACACAAAAGAGGCCCAATCGTTTTGCCCTTTTTGCGTCTTCTGCGCTTTTTTGCGGCCAGCTATTTTCGGGCCTGCCCCGCGCTGTTACGTCTTGACCCCCATCCCGATATACCCCGTCAACGTGCTGCGGCTGAATTGAAACGCGAACTCATCGCTCACTTCGCCCAGCCACAACATCCGCCAAAACGCCCGCTTCAACTGCGGCGCTGAACCGCGCAGCACCGTCACCTGCAAGCCGCTGGCCGCGCACATGCCGCGCAATTCCGCCGGTTTGATGAAATGGCTTAGTTGATGCAAACGCGGCGGCGTGTTCTTGACGAACCATTCGACGCCTTTGATCGCGACGAGCCAGGCGATGACATTACGGTTGAAGGTGGCGAAGAAAAACAGCCCGCCCGGTGCGAGCACGCGCGCGCATTCAGCCACCACGCGTGCGGGCGCATCTACGTGTTCGAGGAAATCCAGCGCGCAAACAGCCTGAAACGACGCGTCCGCATACGGCAACCGATAGGCATCACCGGTTTCGTAACGCACGCGGCCCGACGCATCGTAACGCCGCGCCACCGCCAGGCTTTCCGCCGAAGCGTCCAAGCCCGTCACGGCAAGACCGCGCTCAGACAGGTAATTCGCCAGGAAGCCCGCGCCGCAACCGACATCCAAAACGTGCGCTGGCGAGGTTGGAAAGGCGCGTTGAATTTCGGCGGCAATCCACGGGTTGCGCATGCGCGACTCGGCCCGCAACAGCGCGACGGGGTCGTCTTGCGCGGTGTACCAGCGCTCGCCTAGGGCGTGGTAGATGTCGTTGTTGACTTGGCCCGCTTGCTCAGTCGTGACGGCCATAGCAAATTCCAGTAGAGCAGTTGATAGAGTCCGAAGCCGAGCGTCAGCAGCGCATTGCCCAACAGGAACGCGCGCTCGCGGCCGCCATAGCCGATGAAGGAGAGCGTTTGCCCATGCCACGCCGGCCAGAGCAACCCGGCGCTGACAAGCACCAACGGATGCAGCATAAACATCAACGCGTGCACCCAGTGTTCACCAGCGCCGCACAGCCGTAAATGCAACGGCTCGTCTTTAGTGACGAAGAGGCAGGAAAAAAGGCTCAGACCGGCATAAACACTGGCCGAAACAGCGGACGGCGGCACGGCGAAGAGCCAGCCAAAACAAAGCAGCACGGTCAAGGTATCCAGCGGATGCCCCAGCCGTTCCCAACGCGGCAATGAGCGCTGCCGATGAAAATAAAGCTCATCCACCGCCATGCAAAGGGATTGCAAAACAAACGGGAGGAGCAGCCAGCGTGCGGGAATCATGAAAGGCATACATTGATTTTAGCGGCGGCGAAACAGGCTACAACTTCCTGAACAACGCCCCGGCAATCGTCAGCCCCGGCCCAAAGGCCAGGCTGCCGACCAGCGTGCCCGCTTTGATTTCAGGCGTCTGCAACATCCGCGCCCAGACGTGCGGCAGCGTCGCCGAAGACATATTGCCGTGTTCGAACAGCAGCGCCCGGCTGATAGCGACCTGGTCTTCGCGCAGGCCCAGCAGCGTTTGCACCGAATCAATGATGCGCGGCCCGCCGGGATGCACGGCGAAACTGGCGCGGTCGCGCGCCGCTTCATAGCTTTCGCCCGCCTGCGTGAACAGCCGTTGCAAATAGCCGGGCAAGGCGGCGGCGATCTTTTCGGGCACCTCGCGCGCCAGCGTCATGCGGAAGCCCCATTCCGACGGCACCCAGGTCATGTCGGCCAGGGTGTTCGGCACGACTTCTTCGCGCACGGCCAGCACTTCAAAGCCTGACGGCGGCGGCGCTTCCTGCAAGGTCAGCGCGTAGCGGATGTGGCCGTCGGCGAACAGGCTTTGCACGACCAGTTGTTCAGGGCGGTGATCGCGCGGGTTGAAATGCAGCGTGCACAATTCGGTGTGCACGATCTCGGCGCGCCCCTTTTCGGGGAAAGAGGCCGCGTCGCTTTGCGGATTGAGCAGCAGCCCGCGGGCCACGCGCAAGGCGGGCACGGCGGCATAGCAGCCCATGTGATAAACCTGGGTCGCGCGCGTTTGCTGGTGCCATTCCTTGGCATCGAGCAGGCGTTGAATTGCGCTGGGCGAGGCGTAACCGGTGCAGGTGACGTGCAACAGATCGGCGGGCGCGGCGCTTTCATCCACAAAGAAATCGTTCATTGCGCGGTTCGCCATCTCGGCAAAAAACTGGTTGCGCGCGTCCAGCCCGCGCCCGTCGGCGCTCTCGTGCAGGTTGAAAATCTGCATGCGCGGCCAGTCCTGATGCAGAAAATCTTCGAGTTCCGAATAGCGCTTGCCGATGCTCGCGGGCGAACAGCCATAACGCCTGACCAGCCGCTCCATGCGCTTGAGCCATTCCTGTTCAACCTGGGAATGGCCGTTGGCCCCATTGGCGGTGGCTTCGGCGCGGGCGTGCGCGGCGGCCAGCCAGCTAAAGGCGTAATCCTGGGTGCGAATGTAGCGCGGGAGGATGACCTTGAAATCAGCGAGATAAGTGCGATGTTTCATTTGAGTGCCGGTGTCAGTGGCCCGACCGTGAGGGAGGGCAGACCGGGTGAGGCCAACTCTCGCTTGCGCTCAGGTTTTATTATTGGGGTGAAAGTGTGTCAGCGTTGGGAGTGCGGACAGAACGTCCTCACTCCCAGCAAATAGGATTTAGGTCCTCTTGTGCAATAAGCGATTCACGCTGCCTGTTTATACGTCCTCAATTGCCGCCCTAAAGTTTCTACGATCGCGGTCAACTCGCTGACCTTGAGAGGTAAGTCGCTCACGCCGCCGCGCGCTTCGATCACGTGTGCCAAAGCACGCGGAAACGTGTGCCAAAGCACGCGGAAACGTGCGCGGGTCTTCATCTGCCAGCGCTGCGCGCAAATAATTGGCCGCCTCTTCCGCCGAAGCCCGCAAATCTTCGTGCAATAATTCCGCCCAAGTCATCATGGCTTTTCCCTTTCCTGATGATCGCGCCAATACTTTTGCGCTTGTTCAATGTCACGCATTTGTGTGCGTTTGTCGCCACCACAAAGCAACAAGATCACCCGTTGTCCAAGCAACCCGAAATAGACGCGATAACCAGGACCGTAATCAATGCGCAACTCATAAACGCCACCGCCGACGGTCTGTAATCGCCCGGATTCCCTTCTTCCAAGCGCGTCATTCGGGCGCGGATACGCATTCTGGCTTGCGCGTCAGCCAATGTGCGCAACCATTTAGCAAATGGCCGCGCCCTGGCCGCCGTTTCGTATATGACAAGCTCTTTCGGCTGACCGTCAAACATCTGGGCGCCTTGGCTACTTGGTAAATGGTGCACGGACGCGAAGCCGTTACAGCCCTATCTCACGCCCGCTTACGCAATTCGCTGCGTAACGTGCCGCGCGCAACCTCGATCAAGATTTCGGCGTTGGTCACGCGTTGAAAATTCTCAAAGGCCGCCTGCTCCACCGCCGCCACCAGATTGGCGTGCAAGCCGCGCGCGCCGGTGCCGCGTTTGAGGCTGCGTTCGATGATGAAATCGAGCGCGCCGTCGGTGACATTTAACTGCAAGCCTTCAAGCTGGAATTCGCGCACGAATTGCGGCAGCACGTTGTCGTGCAAAATCTGTTTGAGCGTCGCCGCCGACAAGGCCTGAAAGCGCACGATGCGCGCAAACCGCCCCATCAGTTCGGGCAAAAAACCGTAGCGTTGAAAGCCTTCGATCTCTTCCAGCACCGGCGAAGCGGCGGCGCTGCTGTTGGCCTTGTCCTTAAAGCCGCCCTTGAAGCCAATGGATTTGTTATTCGCCTTGAGCACGTCGTCCATGCCGGAAAAGGTGCCGCAGGCGATAAACGGGATATCGAGCGTCGAGAGCGGCGCGCGCTGCCCATACGACGAAGCGCCGAAATCCATCGGCACCATCACGTCTTTGCCCTCCAGCATTTTCAGCAATTCGCGCTGCACGCCGTAACCCGACACGTCTTTGGTGGTGCCTTCGCCGGCGAAGCGCGCGTTGCTGGTGGACGAGGCCAGTTTGTCGAATTCATCCAGGCAGATCACGCCGCATTGGGCCAGCAGCAAATCGCCTTCTGCCGCATAAATCAGCCGCGTCAAAATCGTGTGCACGTCATCGCCGACATAACCGCTCTCGGTGAAGCTGGTCACGTCCACGATCAGCGTGGGCAAATGAAAAAGTTGTTGAAAGAGCGATTCGACCAAAAACGTCTTGCCGCTGCCCGTCGGCCCGGCCAGCAAGGTGTTTTGTTTGGGTGGCAACAGGCGGCGCGTTTCGCCGTCCACGTGCAAACGCTTCAAGCGGCGGATGTGCCGATAGGCCATCAGCGACAGCGCGCGGCGCGGTTCGTCCTGCCCTTTGTAGCCCAACTGTTCCAGCCGCGCGTAAATTTCGGGCGGTGGAATCAGCGGCAACGAACGCACAAATTCGCGCAACCCATCGCGTTCTTGCCGCGCTGGCGCGCGCTCCGGTTCCATAAACTCATCGTCATCGAAGGGAAAGTTCAACCATACCTCCTGGTCAACTCTGCAATCCGGGACTGTGCGAAAAGTAATGTTAGCGTCGGGGGCGCATATCATCTACTTTCGCACGCTGGCGCGCAAATCCTTTTCGGCCCCGTGTTGCGCGTGGCAACTGACACAACGCGCCTGGCCTGTTTGCAAAGGCTGCGTTTCGGCCATCCTGGTTAGCGCTGCCGCAAAGGCCGGTTGCAAGTTGTGGCATTGCGCGCAGGCTTCGCGCACGTAGCGTTTCAACGCCGCGCCCGCTGTGCCGCCCAAATGGCAATCCGCGCATTGCGCGCGGCCCTGTGCCTGGCCTTGTGTGTGCAGCATGTGGAATTGCTCGCGCAGGTTGTAATCAACGGTGCGCCCCGGCAAGCCATGTTGTTGCCAGGTTGTTTGCGACAACCCCTCCCACAGCCACAGCCCATTCCTGACCGGATAACTCACGGCGCGCCCGTGCAGCGTTCGACGGCCGCTCTGGTCACTATTCGCCTCGCGCTGCGCTTGATGGCAGTGGGTGCAAACCGCGTTGGCCACCAGGGCCGGTTTGAATTCCGCCCCGCGATGTTCGGTGTGGCAAGCGCGGCAACTCAGCCCTACGTTGAAATGCCGCTGCGCAAGCGCGGCCTGAAAAGTTGGCGTCGAATGACAAGCCGAACACTGCTGCGACATCGTCCCGGTCAGCGTATGGCAGGCGCCGCACGCAGCGCTGGCCTTGCTGGCGACTGTGCTCGTGGCTGGCAAAGTCCCGGACGCGTGCGCTGCCGACAGCGGCCCCGGCGAGTACACGCGCGGGAAGGCCCACGCCAGCACGGCTGCGCCAAGCAGCGAGAGCGCCACACCCGCTGCCAACAAACGCAATGGGCTGCGCCGGGATTGCCCAACAAGCTGTTCGGTCTGCGGTGACTCATTGGGCAGCTTGTTGCGCGCAAACTCGGCCCCGGCGCTTTGCAGCCGCCGTTCCCAATACCTTTCCAGGATGCGTTCATCGGCGGGCGTGCCAACATAACTCGGCGGTTCGGTTGGCTCAGGATCGGCCAGTGCCAGTGCCAGCGCGAGCGCAAAATCCACCGTGATTTGCAACGTCGCCTGCTGCACGGCCAGACGCAACAGATACGGGCCGATACGCAGGGTGTCGCCTTCATTCAACGGCGCTTGCTGGACGGCGGCGTCATTTACCAAGACCGGGCTGGCTGCCGCGTCCGCCAATGCCGAAAGCCAGAATGCGCCGTCGTGGTGCTTGATGCCCGCGTGCGCCGGCGCGACTGCCGGATGCGGCAATTGCAAATCACTCGTCAGCGCGCGCCCGATCAACAGGCTCTCGCCCGCCAACGCGCTGGCGTCGGCATTGCGATCGGTACGAATGATGCGAAACGTGTTCATACGGGCTCAACGCCAACTGAAATAGAGCACTTGCCAAACGTGCAAGCACAACAACGCCAGGAATAACGCCACGCCGGCCAAATGCGGCCAAATCCAATAGCGCAACAGCCGCTGCCCCGCGATCAAGCGGTTGAGTTGGCGCAACAACCCGGTGTCGCCTGATTCGGCGGCGCGCAACACCGCCCGGCGCGCCAGCAAATCTTCTAACAGCCAGGGCTGCGCTTCGTGTTTGGTCAACCAACGCGGCGCCAGCACGTTGATCAATTGCCCCAGCAAGCCGGTCAAACAAACCACCAGCAACGCCAGCGCCAGCAATCTGGTCAACGCTGTGGGCCGCGCCGTCTGGCCCGCCAGCAAACCGTGCCAGACAAATAAGAGCAACGTCCACAGGCCAAGGTAATTGTGCGCCAGCAGCCAGTAATGCAAGCGCCCCAGCCGCGCCGTCCGCGCGCGTTTGCGCCACGCATACAACCCCGCGCCCAGCAAACCCTCCGTGCCCAGCAAAGCGCTGCCCCAGGCCCAACCGCGCGTTCCGCCATACTCCAGGCCGAATAACGGCTGCGCGCAGGCCAACAAGAGCAGCAGCAGAATTCCGGCGTTGCCCGCCAGATGAATCAAGCTGACATTGCGGTGCGCGCGCCAGCCTTCGATCAATGGCAGTTTCTTGCCGCCGCGTTTTTGGTACACCCGCGCCAACCGCGCGGCCTTGATGGAATGCAGTTCGGCGAACTGTTCGTCGGGCACGACGCGCCGCAACGCGCCCGTCGGGCAATTCTCTTCGCAACCATGGACGTGCGGTTTGCGCGCATCGGCATTGCAAGCCGCGCCTACACACAGATCGCACTTCACCGCCACCGGCGAGCTGTCACGCTGACTCTCTTCCC
This sequence comes from Acidobacteriota bacterium, assembly GCA_031418175.1. GTDB lineage: Bacteria > Acidobacteriota > Blastocatellia > RBC074 > RBC074 > JACPYM01. The sequence goes on from JANOWX010000554.1 coordinate 10,817, forward strand.
CTCCCTCGGTCTCCCCGTCTCCCGCACCCTCCGTCGCTTCGCGCGCCACCAAAGTAATCGCATCGTAAGGGCACAACGCAGCGCAATCGCCGCAACCGATGCAGGTTTGGGCGTCAATCTCTACGCGGCCCTCGGGCAAAACCTTGATCGCGTTGACCGGGCAGCCGGTCAGGCAATCCGGCTGGCGGCAGTGATGACAAGCCGAGGGCACCAGCAATGGTTGCAAGCTGGGCCGCAATGCTGGCGGCCACGCGGCGGGCGGCGCGAGCGCCGTTGTTCGCGTCAAGCTGAAACCTTTCAATGAGAGCCGCGACTGCCCGTGCAAATCCTGACAGGCCGCCGCACAGTTGCCGCAACGTATGCACGTGCGCGCATCAATCGCTAATAGGCTGGCCGTCGCCGCCACGCCGCTGCGGATCAAGGCGGACTGCGCGGCAGCCAGCGGCAGCGGCTGGCGTTGATACGCCTGTTCAGCGGCCGGCGCCAGCTTTTTCAGGGCGGTGTTGATGTCTTCGCTCAACGCGCCTGTTGCGCGCAACAGCGTGACTGAGATTTCCAACACCTCGGCGCGCGTCAGCAACGTGCCGGTTTGCGGCCAGGCTAAGTCGCTGGCCGCGCCTTCCAGCCCCAGACAATGGCCCGCGCCCAAATACTCTTCGTGCGCCTGCGCGGCCCAATCCGCAATATCGGCGTCGTGCTGGTGCTCTTCGCTGGCCTTGCGCAACTTCAGCCAGCCGGTTTTGAGAATGCACAGCCGCCGTATCGGTTCGCCTTCCTGAAACAGCACGTGCCCCGGCTCGTACACGCGAAATTGCGAAATCGTGGCGAGCTTGCCCAGGGCTTCGGCATCCAGCCGCGTCGCCACGCCGAGGTCTTGCAAAAACAGCGCGCGGCTGTTGCGGCGATAGGCCTTGTCCAGCACCGCGGCGAATTGCGGCAGTTTGCGCAAGAACGGCAGGGCCTGGCGCTGCACCTCCAACACCAGCACCGGCACGTGCGATGGCGCGCACACCGTCGAAGAGCGCGGCAAATTGGCCAGCACCGACATTTCGCCGAACAGCGAACCGGGCGGCAATTCGCCGACCTTTGCATAGCCGCGTTTGACGAATACATCCGCCACCCCTTCGATCACAAAAAAGAAGCGGTCGCCGCCCCACTCGCCTTCGCGCACGATCTCTTCGCCCGGCTCGTAAGTCAGCAGGCGCAAATGTGGCGCGAGCCGTTGGCCCCCGTATTCACGGCCCTCCAACAGCGCCTGCAATTCGGCGTCAGGCAGACCATGGCCCGGCGCCAGGCCCGACAATTCGGCCAGCGCGGCAGTCTTCGCTATGGCAGCCAGCACGTCAGCAGGCTCGCGGTGTTCTTGCGGCATAGACTTCAGAAGTGTGGGGTGAAACTGCTTGCTAAAGGGAGAAGCACTTTACGGAGTGGTCTTTGTACTGTAAAGCGCGCGGCTTGCCAAGTGCCCTGGGTACGCACGGCTTCCAGCCTGCGGGCGTGGCGGCAGACCGATTGGCGCTGAAAGGAAACCCGCCGGCATATTTCCGTCTCACGCCAATCCGCACGCCAATCCGCACGCTGGAAGCGGTGCGTACCCAGGTTTGCTTGCGGCGCGCGCGGGGCGTCACTACAATGCATTCGCAATTTCCCATTCACCAATGTTCGCTGCACACAGGTTCACGCTTATGAAATCAAACGCCAAACGCTTTTTCGTCACGCTCTTCGCCCTCGGTTTCGTCACGCTGCTGGTCTGGCAACGTAACCCGGCCGCTGCGGCTGCCACTGCTAACTCGTCGAATGCCGCTAAACGCACGCAAGGCACACCGACTTTCAACAAAGAGGTCGTGCGCCTATTTCAAAAGAATTGCCAAAGCTGCCACCACCCCGGCGACATCGCGCCTTTCTCGTTGATGAGCTACAAAGAAGCGCGCCCCTGGGCCGTCTCGATTCGTGAAGCGGTCGTGACCAAAAGCATGCCGCCGTGGAAGCCGCAACCCGGCTGCGGCGATTTCAAAGACCAGCGCGCGCTGACGCAGGATGAGATCAATACCATCGCCGCCTGGGCGGACGCGGGCGCGCCCGAAGGCAACGCTGCCGACATGCCGAAGGCGCAGGAATTCCCCGATGGCTGGGCGCTGGGCGCGCCTGATTTCATCGCGACGCCGGCAGAGAGCTTCACGCCGCCGCAAGGCAAAGACACCTATCGCTGTTTCGTCGTGCCGACGGCGCAATTGCGCGGCGACCGTTGGATTCAGGGCTTGGATGTGCGGCCCGGCAACAGCAAGATCGTGCATCACGTGATCGCCTATGCCGACCCGCTGGGCAAATCAATCGCGTTGGATCAGCAGGAAGCCGGTCCCGGCTACACCTGTTTCGGCGGGCCGGGCTTCGACATTTCGCTGGGCATCAATGAAATTCTGGCGGGCAATTCGCCGATGCTGGGCGGTTGGGCGCCCGGTTCGCGCGGCTATTTCGCGCCCGAAGGCAATGGCATCAAGCTGCCCAGCAATGCGAACGCGCGCGTCGTCTTGCAAGTGCATTACCATCCGACCGGCCAACCCGAAACCGACCGCACCTCGGTGGGTTTCTATTTCGCGCAAAAACCTGTCGCGAAAGCGATGCTGCCGTTGCCGCTGGTCAATCAAACCTTCACCATTCCGGCGGGCGCAAAAGCGCATCCGGTGACGGCACGGTTCACCGCGACCGGTTTCGCGGGCAAAATTCTGGGCATCACGCCGCACATGCATTTGCTGGGCAAACAAATCAAAGTCGAAATGACGCAACCGGGCCAGCCGACGCAATGTCTGGTCAACATCCCAAAGTGGGATTTCAATTGGCAGGGTTCGTATCTTTACCAAAACGCGATCTCCTTCGCGGCCAACTCACGCATTGATTTGAGCTGCGTCTTCGACAACTCGGCGGACAATCCGTATCAGCCGAACAACCCGCCAAAGCCTGTGAAATGGGGCGAAGAAACGACCGACGAAATGGCGCTGGCCTTCATCGCCTTCACGCTGGATGCGTTGACGCTGCCAACTTCGTCGCCGCAACTGACCGAAGTAAGCGCCGATGACAAAGGCAATCTGTTCGTCAACGGCATCAACTTCCTGGCGGGCGCGGACATTGAGGTCAACGGCCAGCGCCTCGCTGACACACAAGCTGACGCGAGCGGCAAAATCTTTTCCGGCAATCAATGGAAGGTCTTCGCCGCGCCCGGTCAGAGCGTCAACGTGACCGTCATCAACCCCGACGGCGTGCGCACCGCCGCGCGCACCTTCACCCGCAACGTGACCGCACGCACAGTGGCTGCCGTTTCAGCAGCCAGTTACGCCGCGAACGCCATCGCGCCCGAAAGCATCGTCGCGGCCTTTGGCGAATATCTGGCCAGCGGCAATGCCAGCGCCAGCGCCACGCCGCTGCCCACCGAACTGGCGGGCACGACGGTGCGCGTCAACGGCATCCTGGCGCCGCTGTTTTTTGTCTCGCGGCAACAACTCAATTTCCAGATTCCCTTCGGTGTGACGTCCGGCAACGCCGTGATTGAAGTGATGACCAGCGACGGCCAGCTTTCGCGCAACACGCTGACGCTCAGCGCGATTGCGCCGAGCCTGTTCACGGCCAACGCGTCAGGCACCGGCGTGCCCGTGGGCGTCGTCTCGCCCGACGGCATTGGTTTTTATCCGATCAGCAATGCGGATGGCACGCCCATCGCGCTGAATGGCGGCGATTATCTGGTGCTCTTCGGCACCGGCTTCCGCCGCGCGGCGACTGAGACCGTCGAGATCACCATCGGCGGCCGCAAAGTCCCGACGATTTACACCGGCGCGCAAGGGGGCCTGGTCGGCGTGGATCAACTCAACACCGAATTGCCGAAGGATGTTTCGGGCTTGGTGGATTTGGTGCTGACGGTGAACGGGCGACAGGCGAATGTGGTGAAGTTGCGGTTGAAATAAGCGCATCAGCATATGACTCCGAAAGTGCAAACCATTCTGGCGGAATTGAAGCAGCGGCTGACGGCCATTTACGGCGAGCGGCTGGTCAGACTGGTGCTGTTCGGTTCACAGGCGCGCGGCGACGCCACACCCGAATCGGATATTGACACGCTGGTGGTTTTACGCGGGCCGGTCAATGCGGGTGAAGAAATCCGGCGCACCAGTTCGTGCGGCGCGGCTTTATCGTTGAAGCACGACGTGTTGATCTCGTGTGTGTTTGTTTCCGCCGACAGCTTTCGACAGGAGCAAAGTCCGTTATTGCTGAATGTGCAGCGGGAAGGAGTCGCCGTATGACAGCGTCCCAAACCGCACTGGTAGAAAAAGCGCGCGACAGTTTGCGCGCCGCCCGGCTGCTGGCCCAAGGCGGATTGCACGATTTTGCGGTGGGGCGGGCGTATTACACGATGTTCTATCTGGCCTCGGCGCTGCTGTTGGAACAAGGGCTGACCTTCTCCAAACACGGCTCGACCATCAGCGCCTTTGGTCAGCATTGGGTAAAAACAGGTCGCCTGGATGCCAAATATCACCGCGCCTTGCGCGAGGCTTATGAAGCACGCATCGTGGGCGATTATCAGGCCACCGCACATTTGAGCGAAGCTGATGCAGCAACCCAAATCGCACAAGCTGAAGAATTCATGACGATGGCCGAAGCTGTCCTGGCAAGTTTGCCGTAACTCGCCTTGTCTCTCGCTTGGAACAAATCGCAGGGATTGGGCGTCTGCTCAATCCCTTTTTGTTTACGGAAACGAGCTTGGCGACATCCGCGCAGTCAGAGATAATTGCGCCGCATTATCAACAAAGGAGTTGAAATCATGACAGCAATGACTGCAGCAGTTTCCTTGATTGAACTCGATGAACGCGGCAGACCGTGGATCAGCGGGGCCAACACCAAGGTAATCGAAGTCGCGCTGGACAAGATTGCGTATGGCTGGAGTCCAGATGAGATGCACGAACAGCATCCGCATTTGTCGCTCGCGCAAATCCATGCCGCGTTGTCCTATTACTATGCGCATCAAGCCGAACTGGACGCTGAGGCGGCGCGCCAAGTCGAAGAGTACGAAGCCTTGCGGGCCGCCGCCCAAAATGATCCGTTGCAACGCCGCCTGCGTGAACTGCGCTTACAGCAAGCAAAACCATGAGCCTGGCCCTTTACATGGATGTGCACGTACCTAGCGCCCTCACGGACGGCTTGCGGCTGCGCGGTGTGGACGTGCTGACGGCCCAGGAAGATGGCACGCGCCGCCTGCCTGATCCGCAATTGCTTGACCGTGCGACTGCGCTCGGACGCTTGCTGTTTACGGAAGATGATGACCTTTTGCGTGAGGCCAAGAAACGCCTGCAGTCCGGCCAGCCGTTCGCGGGCGTGCTCTATGTCCATCAACAGAAGCTGGTCATCGGCTCGTGCATCAACGACTTGGAGTTGATTGCGCTAGCCAGCGAACCAGCGGAATGGCTCAATCGCGTGGGCTATCTGCCGTTGAAATAAACTGCCTGGAAGGAATTGCTGCATGCCTGAACAAACCGCCCTCGCCCCCAACCTCGCCGACGCCGTTGAATTCGCCGAGAACCCCGAACCGCGCTGTCCTTGCGTCTTGCTCGTTGACACCTCCGGCTCGATGCAGGGCGCGCCCATCGCCGCGTTGAATGAAGGCTTGCGCGCTTTCAAAAACGATTTGATGAAGGACGCGCTGGCCTCGCGCCGCGTCGAAGTCGCCATCGTCACCTTTAGCAGCAACGTGCAGATCGTGCAGGATTTCGTCACCGCCGATCAGTTCGAACCGCCCACGCTGCACGCCGAGGGCGCGACGCTGATGGGCAGCGCCATTCATCAGGCGCTGGATTTGCTGGCCGCGCGCAAGGCGCAATACCGCACGAGCGGCGTGGCCTACTACCGCCCGTGGGTCTTTCTGATCACCGATGGCGAACCGCAGGGCGAACCCGAAGACGTAATTTTACAAGCCTCCCAACGCATCCGCGATGAGGAGCAGAACAAGCGCGTGGCCTTTTTCGCCGTCGGCATCGAAGAGGCCAATCTCGACCGCTTGCGGCAAATCGTCGTGCGCACGCCGGTGCGGCTGATCGGATTGAATTTCGTCGAGATGTTCGTCTGGCTCTCGCGCAGCACCCAAGCCGTCTCGCATTCACGCGTGGATGAACAAGTCGCACTGCCACCGCCCGGCTGGGGAACAGTATGAAGACGGGGGACGGTATGAACGCAGCCTGGCGCGTCATCGGCGCTTCGGTGCAGGGTGTCAGCCACATCAAGAGCGGGCAGCCCTGTCAGGACGCGCACGCCTGGGCCGTCTTGCCGGACGGCACGTTGATCGCCGTCGTCGCCGATGGCGCGGGTTCAGCGGCGTTGGCTGAAGTGGGCGCACAACTGGCCGCCAAGACGGCAGTGAATTGCTTGCGGCGCGAGTTGATCGAAAACGCCTTGCCTGTGAATGAAGCAGCCTGGCGAGTGCTGTTGTTCGAGGGGTTGAAAGCGGCGCGGCAACGTTTGGAAGACGAAGCGCAAGAACGCGGCTGTGCCTTGCGCGATTTGGCGGCGACGCTGATCGTGGCCGTCGCCACCGCCGAACTGGCCGCCACCGCGCACGTCGGCGATGGCGCGGCGGTGTTGAAAACCGCTGACGAGTTGTTGCTGCTGGCCGCGCCTCAGATGAGCGAATACGTCAACGAGACGACCTTTCTGGTTTCCGCCGATTATTTGCAGGCGGCGCAATTCGCTTGCTGGCACGGGCGCGTGCGGCAATTGGCGCTGTTCACCGACGGCTTGCAACGGCTGGCGTTGCAGATGCCGCTGCAACGACCGCACGCGCCGTTCTTTGCGCCGCTGTTTCAGTTCGCGGCGAATGCGGGCGCGGATGCCGAAGCGCAATTGGCCGCGTTCCTGCATTCCCCGCGCATTGCCGATCGGGCGGATGACGATTTGACCTTGTTGTTGGCGGCGCGCAATTGACGCACACCTGGGTACGCACCGCTTCCAGCGTGCGCGCCGTCAAGTCGGAGCGTTGGCCGGAATGGATCGCTCGCCAGCACTGCACGCTGGAAGCGGTGCTACCCAGGTTTTCCACGATGTTCCTGCGCCGCGAAAGCACCCAAGCAATCCTCAACCTGGCCGACAGCGCGCTGCTCGGCACGGGCGGCGAAGCGCGCATTTACAGCGTGCCCAACGAACTTGACCTGGTCGCCAAAATCTATCACCAACCCGACGAGAGCTACGCGCATAAGCTGGCCGCGATGCTCGCCAATCCGCCGAAAGACCCAGCCAAAGCGCAAAACCACACCTCCATCGTCTGGCCCACTGAATTGCTGCGTTCGCTCGACGCCAAAAATCAGGTCTGCGGTTTCCTGATGGAACGCGTGCATCGTATGCGCTGTGTGATTGATGTCTATCATCCGGGCACGCGGCGGCGGCAAGCGCCGCTGTTCAATTATTCGTACTTGCATCGCACGGCGCGCAATCTGGCGGCGGCGGTGGGCGCACTGCACGCGGGCGGTTACGTCATCGGCGATGTCAACGAATCGAATGTGCTGGTGTCGGAAACAGCGCTGGTGACGCTGGTGGATACCGATTCGTTTCAGGTGCGCGACCCGCACAGCGGCGTCGCCTATCGCTGCCCTGTCGGCAAGGCCGAATTCACGCCGCCCGAATTGCAGGGCAAAGTTTTTGCCGAGCTTGACCGCCAGCCGGAACACGATCTGTTTGGGCTGGCCGTGCTGATCTTTCAGTTGTTGATGGAAGGCACGCATCCGTTCGCCGGTGTTTATACCGGCGCGGGCGAACCGCCGCCCATCGAGGCGCGCATTCTGGCCGGGCATTTTCCTTATGGCGCGGGCAAGGGCGCGCCGTATCGCCCGATGCCCGCCGCGCCGCCGTTGGGGATGCTGACGCCGCAACTGCGGCAGTTGTTCATTCGCTGTTTTATCGAAGGCTTACGCCAGCCGCAGGCGCGGCCCAGCGCGCACGCGTGGCAGGAGGCGTTGAAAGAATCCGAAGCCGCGTTGCGCCCTTGCGCGGCGAATAGCCAGCACCTTTACGGCCAGCATCTGGCTGCCCAGCCTTTATCGGAATGCCCGTGGTGCAAACGCGCGCGCCAACTGGGCGGGCGCGACCCCTTCCCTTCGCTGGCGGCGATCAAGCAGGGGCAGCATTTGCAGCGGCTGCCGCGCAAGGCCAGACGTGTGATCCATCCGACCTTTGCCACGCAACGCGCGTTGACGACGCACGCGAGTTGGGCCGCGCAACAGTTGAGCGTGCCGGCTTACACGCCGGTGCTGGGGCTGCTCAATCCGCCGCCTGCCGCGCCCGCACCGACATTGTTCAACAAGCTTTGGAACACGACGCGCTTTGTGCTGACGGGTTTTATGATGGTGCTGATGCTGCAAAGTTTTTGCGCGCCGGGCATGCAAGAGTTGAGCTATGTCGCGCAACAGGGCGCCGCGCCGCCCCCGCCGCGCTTGCCGTTCACGCGCCCGCAAAAAGTGTTGACGGGACACAGCGACCGCATCTATGCGTTGGCGGTTGCGCCCGACAACCGTGTGATCGCCACCGGCAGCGCCGACCGCACGGTCAAATTGTGGGACGCGGCGAGTGGCGACTTAAAACTGACGTTGACCGGCCCGCGCGACGATCTGGCGGCGCTGGCGTTTTCGCCGGATGGCAAATTGCTTGCGGGCGGCACGGGCGATGCGGCGATTTATCTGTGGGGCACAGAGAGCGGGCAGGTAAAACGCACGTTGAATCGTCACCAGGCGATCGTGACCGCGCTGGTTTTTTCGCCGGATGGGCAAACGCTGGTTTCGTGCGGCCGCGATCAAAAGATCGTGCAATGGGATGTGCGGACGGGGCGGCCCGTGCGCGAACTGACTTGGGCTTCGCGCTGGATGTCCACGGTGCTGTTCACGCCGGATGGGCGGCAGGTGCTGGTGGGCGACGAATACGGCGCGGTGATTGCTTTCGACGCGCAGAGCGGCGCGGTCACGCGCAATTTTGTCTGGTACGAACAGGTTGGATCGCCGACCGACCGCATCCGCGCGCTGGCGCTGTCACCCGATGGCCAACGCGTCGCTTTTGCCTTCCTGGGCCGCAAAGTCGAAATCTGGGAGCTGACAACGAAAAAACTTTTGCAGACCTTGCGCGACAGTGCGGGCATCACCAACACCGTGGCCTTTGCGCCCGATGGCCAGCGCATGCTGAGCGGCAATCACAACGGGACATTCAATCTGTGGGACTTGCAAACAGGCGCGAGCCTGCGCGCGTGGCAATCGCATACGTCGGCGGTGACGCGGCTGGCGTTCGCGCCTAATGGCAAAATGATCCTTAGCACAGCCGACGGCTCACCCTATGCGGTGAACGTGTTTGAATAGGCTTCTTGTGACGGCCTTCGGCGCGATGCTAAGATCGCGCTTCCCTACCACAACACCAACCCCAACGAAGGAGTACCAAGCCGCAATGGCTGAAGAGAATCAGAGCGGATTCAAAGTCACCGACCGCCGGTTGTTTAACACCGACGGTTCCCTGCGCGACGACGCGGTCATCGAAGAGGAAACCCCGGCGCCCGCGCCCATACCGCCCCCAACACCAACGCCGGCACCAGCGGCCAAATCGTTCAGCGCCGCCGAAATCACGGGCGCGTTTTCATCCGCGCCGCCGCCGCCCACTCCGCCGCCGGTGCAGCCGAGACCTGCCCCAGCGGCCCACGTGCAATACGAACAAGCCTTCGACCCCGCTTATGACGAAGCGGCAGGCATGGGCGAAATGCCGGAGCAAACCGAATTCACCGAGTTCCTGATGCGCATCGCTTCTGAAGCGTTCATCTATCTGGGCCTTGTCGAACATCCCATGAGCGGACAGCGGCAGGTGGATTTGCCGGCGGCCAAAGAGTCCATTGACATGCTGTTGATGCTGCGCGCAAAAACAGAGGGCAACCTGACGCCGGGCGAAGCGCGTTTTTACGACGATCTCCTGGCCGATCTGAAGATGCAGTTCGTTTCGTTCAGACGCTAGTCGTTGCGGTACGCGCGAGCGGCGACCAGGTTGTCCGACAAGGCTGCCAGCTTGTCGGGGCGTGGCCGTTAAACCAATGGGCCGCTAGCCGAGACTTCGACAAGCTGGCAGCTTGTCGAACATACAAGCGACTTGGTGACTCCGCACGCTGCGCACACAAAGTCACCAGGTCGTTACCGCTCGCGCGTACCGCAACGAGCTTACCTACATCAATGAAACTCACCTTACTCGGAACCGGAACCTCGGTCGGCGTGCCGATGATCGGGTGTCACTGCGAAACGTGCACGTCCACTGACCCGCGCGACCAGCGTTTGCGCACGGGGCTGCTGGTCGAACACGCCGCGCGCCGCGTGTTGGTGGACATCTCCGCCGATTTCAGGCAACAGGCCTTGCGCCATCACATTGATAAACTCGACGCGCTGCTCATCACGCATTGCCACGCCGATCACGTCTTCGGCCTGGACGACATTCGCCCCATCAATTTCAAACACGGCGTGGTGCCGCTTTATGCCAGCGCGCGCACCTGGCGCGATTTGCGGCGCGTGTTTTACTACATCTTCGAGCGTACTTATGCTGGGGGAGGACTGCCGCAACTTGCACAACACGAATTCGACGGGCCGTTTGAAACCTGCGGGCTGGCGGTCACACCCATCCCCGTCATTCACGGCCACGGCGAAGTCACGGCGTTTCGCTTCGACGCTGACGGTGTGGCGGCGGCCTTCGTCACCGATTGCAACGAGATTTCCGCCACCTCGCTCGACCAATTGCGCGGCCTCGATTTATTGATCCTGGATGCGTTGGGCTTGAAACCGCACCCCACGCACCTGCACTTGGAACAAACGCTGGCCTACATCGCCGACGTCAAACCGCGCCGCGCCTTGCTCACGCACATCGGCCATCAGATCAAATACGCCGAATGGAGCAAACGCCTGCCTGACGGCGTTGAGCTGGCTTATGACGGATTGCAGGTAGAGCTTTGATGAAGTAGCCGGTAGTCGGTAGTCGGTAGTCAGTTCACAAGCCGGCTACCGATTACCGACTACCGGCTACCGACTACTATGAATATCTTTCACGGCACAGGGCACACAGAGTTGCAACGCCCGGCAGTGACGACGTTGGGCGTCTTTGATGGTTTGCATCTGGGCCATCAGGCCATTGTGCGGACGGTCGTTGAACGCGCCTTGTTATTGGGCGCGACGCCGACGCTGATTACGTTTGACCCGCATCCGCGCCAGGTGCTGCGGCCAGACACCGCGCCGCCGCTCTTGCAGACGTTCGATCAAAAGATGGAAGGGTTGCGGTTGCTCGGTTTGCAACAAGTCGTCGTGCTCGAGTTCACACCGGAGTTAGCCGCGCTCTCGGCTGAAGAGTTCGTGCAGCGGTTTATTTGCGACGCCCTGCAAGCGCGCGAGGTTTATCTGGGCAAGGGCTTCGCCTTTGGCCACCAGCGGCGCGGCAATATCGAATTGCTGCTGCGCCTCAGCCAGCAACTCGGCTTCCACGCCGCCGAAGTCCCCGAGGTGCAATTGCGCAACCAGCGCATCAGTTCGACCGAAGTGCGCCGCCTGTTGCAAGCGGGCCGCGTCAACGTCGCGCGCCGCATGCTGGGCCGCCCTTACGGCATCGAAGGCGTCGTCACGCGCGGCCACGGCATCGGCAAACAACTGCTTTATCCGACCGCCAACCTGGCGCTCGAAAATCGCGTGCTCCCGGCGGACGGCGTTTACGTCACGCTGACGCTGGTGGAGGGTGTGTGGCGGCGCAGCGTAACCAACATCGGCAAACGCCCGACTTTCGGCGGCGATTTGGAATCGAAGGTCGAGACGCACTTGCTTAATTTTGACGGCGATCTTTACGAGCAAACCATCCGCGTGCGCATGCTGCATCGTTTGCGCGGCGAAAAGAAATTCAACGGCGTGGATGAATTGAAAGCGCAGATCGGGCGGGATAGGGCGCGCGCGTTGCGCTATTTTGAGGCGGCGCTGGTGCAACGAAATTTGAGCTTTTCGTAACTGGCTGCCTGCCCCAAAAAGGCGCAAAAGCCGCAAAAGAAATCAAACCAGTCAAAACGTTTTGCGTCTTTTGTGTTTTATTGCGGCGGTCTCTTCGTTCACAGGCAATTCACGCAGTTGCGCTGATCATCTGGCAAAACTCGACTGCGCGATTCTCGGCCCAGGCGCGATCTTCGTCAGGCTGTGCGCTGCCGCAAAACGCAACGTGCCCGCCGTGCGTGGTGGCTGCCAGATGCACATTGGCATTGGCGGTGAGGCGTTCGTCGCTGAACGAGGCAAACGGAATGAAGGGGTCATCTTGTGCCGTGATAATCAGCGTGGGCACGCGAATGTTGGGCAAATGCGGCAAGGCGCTGGCGTAGCGGTAATAGCCCAGCGCGCCGTCAAAGCCGTTGTGATGCTGGTACGCTTCGTCCCAATCCCACAGATGTTTGATTGTTTTCAGCGGCGCGAGGTCATACACGCCGGGAAAGTGCCGCGCCTTTTCGCGTAGCGTGCGGCGCAAACTGAGCAGAAAGCGCAACTCATAAATCAGATTCTCGCGCCGCATGATCGCCCGTGAACACTGCTCCAAATCAATCGGCGGACTGATGGCCACGATGCCGCGCAGTTGCGGCGGCGCGGCGGCGCCCAATTCCCCGGCGAATTTCAGCGACTGATTGCCGCCCATCGAAAAGCCCGCCAGAAACAATTGCGGCAAGCCGTCCTGCTCGATCAATTCGCGTGTCACGTGCCGCAAATCCGTCGTCAGCCCCGAATGATAGAGCGTCGGCGTCAAGTGAATCGTGCCGCCGCAATTGCGCACGTTGAAGCGCAGCACGTTGAAGCCGGCGGCAAAGGCCTTGTCCGCCACGCCCAGCACGTAACTCGCGGCGGCGGAACCTTCCAAGCCGTGAATCACGAGCAAGGTCGGCGCGGCCAAACGGCGCGCTTGCCAATGGCAAAAGGCCACGACCGTCGTGTGCGCTTCGGTGCTAAATTCGCGGCGTTCGGCCAGGTGCGCGCTCAGCGCAAAACGGCGCGGGCGTTTGGAGCCGAGGATGGTCATCGCGTGGGCATTGCGCAGCGGCAGCGGCGCAACGAAAGGACGCGCGGCGACACGCGCGGCAAAGGTTTGAAACAGGCTTTGCTGATTGGTTGGGGATAAGGTTTCGAGCATTACGTTTACAGGAAAGACGACAAGGCCTCGACGTGCAACAGCAAGCCAAAGTGGCGCTTGCTTTTCATTGATGCCCGCGTGAAGATGCGGCACGTCACGCACAAATTAGCACGAACAATGCCCCAGCGCCCGCGTACTTGCAGCAGCACTGGCAAGCGGCATTTTTTTCAGACGAGGTTAGATCATGCAGCAGACTTGTTCCAAATGCGGCGCCGTCGCCACGGTGCCTTCCAAATTCTGCCGCAACTGCGGCGGGCCACTCACCGAAAGCCCGATGACCGAAGCGCCGACGCAACAGTACGGACGGCAAACGCCTGCCAGGGAGGTGCCGCCGACATCCTCACCATTTGGCGGGCCCATTACCGGGCCGGGGCAGCCGCCACCGCCGCCCAGCGTCGCCGATGCGTTTGCGCCCGACACCGCGCGCTTACACGGTCAACAAACCGCGCCGCCGGGTGGCCAACCGTCCGGGCAAGCTTACGGCCAACCCTATGGCCAACCGCCCATGCCAGCGGCTTATCAACCAGGCAATCTGGCAGGCAATCTGGCAGGCAACCTGGCAGGCAATCCAGTCCCGTATGCAGTGCAACCGCCGCCCAAATCGAATTGGTGGAAGTGGCTGTTGGGCTTTGCGTTGGCGTCGCTGTTGGTTTGCGGCGGGTTGCTGAGCTACGCCTTCATGCGCGCCCGCGATGCGGTGCCTGAAGTGCAACGGCAAGTCGCGGAAGCGATCCAGAAAGCGCAAGAAGAAGCCGAACGTGTGGCCCGTGAAAGCGGCAACGCGCCGAGTGGTGTGCCCGGCGGTGTGCCCGCGCCGCCGCCACCGCCAGGCGGAATGCCGCAGAGCCTGGAACAATTGCGCTACCCCAACGCCGAAGAGGTCAACAAGGTTGACGCCTTCGGTCAGCAAGTGCTCAGTTTGACGACCACTGACAGTGTGGACGTGGTCAAGGCTTATTACGAAAAGCGCTTGGGCCAGACGGCGATTCAGTCACAGGAAAAAGGCCGCAAAGCCGCGGTGTTTTTCAAAGCGCCCTACATGGTCACGGTGGGTACCGAAGGCGCGGAGGCCGGGGTGACTTCGATTACGCTGGTGCGCTCCAACCTGATTCCGCAGGTAAACCCGAAACAGTACCAATGACCGGCGGCGCATAAAGCCTGAACAAAATAACCGGGCGGGCGTATGGCGCATTGTCCTGCCGGACAAATTCAGAGATGGAAATGTACAGCAAGCTTTCCAGCTTGCTGCTGGTCGGCGAGAGAATCTCAACGCAACTCTGCTTGTTTCTCCCACACGCCCCAGCAACCTGGAAAGGTTGCTGTACACCAGAGGTAAACGCCGATGCAACACTGTTCAATCTGTCATTACGAATCACCTGAAGGCGCCAAGTTTTGCCGCCAATGCGGCGCGCCGCTTTATGCCGAATCAGAACTGTCTGGCGCCGGCACGCGCAACTATGGGCGGCAAGAGGGCGCGCCTACTCCTTCGGCCTTCTTACCGAATCCCGCGCCCAGTGTACCTCCGAGCGTAGTTGACGCCTTCGGGCCGGAGACGGCGCGCTATCCCAAAGCGCCTTCCTCCGCCGGTGTCGGCACTTCGAGTCTGCCCAACATAGCGCCGATGTATGCGCAACCTGCGCCGGTTTATATGCCGCCCGTTCACAACACCGCGCCGATCAAACCGAAGCGCAAACTGTTGAAATGGGGCGGCAGTTTGCTGTTGTTGCTGATCGCCGGCGGCATCGGCGCGGGCATCAACGAGGAATCGAATAGTGGCCGCACTTATCTTTCCGGCGAAGACCGTGCGCGGCTGGAACGGTTGCGCATTGAAGACCGCTTAACCCGCACGCTGACCAGCGCCGTCACCGAACAAAACGACCGCATTCAAGATGAGTTACGACAACGGCTGGATGATGTCGAACGCGCCAAGGAAGACGCCCGGCGCGCGGCTGAACGCGGGCTAGTTGGATTGGATGAAAAGCCGCTCGACCTGAAAGAGTTTGAATATCCCGGCGCGGCCAGCGGCCAATACAGCCGCATCCCCGGCAAAGAACTGACGACGCTGCGCACCAGAGACGATTTCGAAACGATCGTGCAGCACTATCAAGCCAAACTCGGCCAGCCTTACGTCACACTCAACGAACGCAACAACAAACGCGCGCTTTTCCAATCCGGCGGCACGCCTTCGGCAACCGTGTTGGTGCAGGAAACCAACGACCGCAATCGAGATAAGATCAGCATCATGCGTTCGCCGTTCCGCTTCCCCAAACCGCCCGGCGTGCCGGCCAGTCAGCCCGCCGTAGTCAGCAGCGAAACGATCATCGTGACTGACGGTAAGCGGGTGCTTACCGAAAACATCCGTCCGGCGAAACCCGCGCCGCCCGCGCCCGCCGCGCCCGTCAAACCCGCGCCAGTCCCGGAGGTGCGCTGATGCAACCGTGTCCGTCCTGCCAATTTGAATCGCCGCTGGGCGCGAAATTCTGCCGCCAATGCGGCGCGCCGATGTTCAGCGAGATGCCTGCCGAAAACGACCTGTCCGGCGCGGCCACACGCAATTATGGCCGCCAGCAAGCCGCCTTCGCCGCCGCCGGTTCCGCGCCCTTGCCGCCCAGCATCGGCGATGTAATTTCGTCCGACACCGCGCGCTATCATCAACATCAACCCCCGCTGGCGCCCGCCGCGCCCCAGGCCTTTCTGACGCCGAGCGTGAGCACCGCGCCGCTGCACCGCAAAATCCGGCACTGGCGCGTGTTCGCATTTTTCCTGGTGTTGCTGGTGGGCATCGGCCTGGGCGTGCTCTTCGCCAATTTACGCATCAACGGCGAAGACTCCAGCACCGACCCAGTCGAACTGGCGCGCCTGGATGCTCAAGCCGCCGAATTGGCGCGGCAACAGGAAATGGCCGATCACATCCGCGCGGCCCAGGATCAAGCCCGCGAGGCGCAAGACCGCATGCGCGAAGCCGCGCAACACGCCCGCGAAATCGCCGAACAAGCGGCAGCCTCCGGCGCAGCCATCTTTCCTGGCGCCCCCAGCGAGGCCAAGCCGCTCGACCTGAGTTCGTTTGAATACCCCGGCGCGGCGACCGCCAATTACAGCCGCATCCCCGGCAGCGAGATGGTGCAGATGCGCTCAAAAGATGCGTTTGACGCCATCGTTCAGCATTACCAAAAAAAGCTCGGCAAACCGCTGACGTTGAAGAACGAGGCAGACGATAAGAGCGCCTTTTTTCAATCCAATCCGGGGCAATCCAGCCCGGGGCAGTCCAGCCTGCCCGCCGTCTTCGTCTCCATCGAAAGCGATGACGAGAACGACGGCTTTTGGAAAATCATCATCACCCGCGCGCCCTTCCAATTCCCCCAGTTCGAAGCGCCCAAGCCGCCCGCTGCCGCGGCCAAACCCTAAGTGACTGACAAACGAACGAAGGCTCCGCTGCTTTTTCTATTGCCCGCATTTCTGCCTGCCATAGAAAAAGCGGCGGAGCCTTACGCATTCTTCGTACTCGCCAACCGAAAAATTCAGGGAAACAACGGCCGCGCGTCCGCAGGCATTGCTACCTGTTCTCGCTGCCCGCTGTCACTTTACTCACCCGTTTCGCCGCAATCTTTTGCTGCCCAAAGACAGCATTCAGGTCGGTCACTTCGCCCTGCTCATTCTTGCTGAAGGTAATCTCAGCGCCTTCGGCATCTTTGAAGTAGAACTTGGTTTCCGATTCCGGCGTCGCGGGCAGCGCGGGTTGGTTGGGCACGACGAAATAGAGCGTATTGCCTTCGCGTTCGACGCGGAACTTGACAAGCCCCGCCGAATACTCGCCGACGTAGGCGTCCAATTGCTGCGACGTCAGCTTTGCCACGGCGCGTTCCGCCGGTTTCGGACGCGCCGTGTCCATGAAGCCAACCAGCATTTCGTCATACGTCGGTTCACCGAACCGCACGGTCTTGGCCGGGTCGGGATTGCGTTTGTTCTTGGCTGAATTATCGAAGTGCGCGGTCACTATGATCTTCGCGCCCTTGGGCACGGCCAGCGGCTGTTTAAGTTTATAAAGCGTTTGCCAGTTGAAGTCATAGGCAGGCACGTTGATCAGCGTCTCGCGTTTGCCGTCGGCGTAGGCGATTTCGTATTTCATATCCTTGCCGCGCACGTGCAGGTGCGGCATGTAGTTGATGAGTTCGACATCGCGCCGCAGCGTATGGCAAGCGTTGGCCTCGTGATTTTCGGCGCTTGGCGGGATGGCGAAGAGGTCATTGACGATCAAGAGCGTCTCGACCATTTTCTCGACCGGCTGTTTGGCGAAGCGCAGCGCGATGCTGGTGCGGTCGGTTTCCGACGTGCTGGTCGTCTTGGCGTAATGCATTTGGAAGATCAGGTTCGCGCCCGCCGGAATCAGTTTCGCCATGCCCGCCGGATAGATGTCGGCATTGCGGCCCGGCGCATAGGCCGACAGCAAAGGCGTGCCGCCCCCGCCGCTATTGCGTTTTGCGCCACAGAAGTCATTGACGACCGGCGCGTCGGGCTTGGTGCGATTGACCGAACCGTCGCGGTATTCGGTCGAAGACTTTTGCGCTTGAAAAACAGAGATCGGATTGCGCACATCGCCGCCGCCCTTTTTGGCTTCGTCCTGCGCCAGCCGGTACATCATCGGCGTTTCGATAAACACGACCGCATGATGCACGACCTTGCGATTGCCGGGGCGGAACTCGCCCGCTTGAATCCATTTGTCTTCGGTGAACCCGGTCGGCACGCGGAAGTAAATGTAATCATCCGCGTTTTTGCCGGTGAGCGTGAAGGGCTCCGGCATTTGTAACACGACATCCGGTTGGCCGATTTCCCAAGCCGCGCTGCGCACAGGCACAGGCGGCAAATCTTTCGGACTGCCCTCGCGCGCGCCGCCATCCACCCAGGCAGCGATGGTATCAATCTCGGCTTGGGTCAAACGCGTCTCGTTCTCGAATTGGCCAAAGTGCGGGTCGGCGTGCCAGGGCGGCATCTGCCGGTTGGCGACTTGTTCTTTGATGGATTTGGCCCAGGGGCGCACGTCCTTGTATGACAGCACCGAGAACGGCCCGATGTCGTCGGGGCGATGGCATTGCGCGCAGTTCTTGAAAAAGATCGGCGCGACGTCTTTGGTGAAGGTGACTTGCTTGGCCGGCGCTTTACTTGAATTGGCTTGCGCGGCGGGCAAGCTGTAAAGCAATCCGGCGGCGAATAGCGTGGCGAATAGCAGCAAAAGTTTATGCATTGGTGGTGGCTCCTTCTGATCGTTGAATTGAAGCTTGTGGCAAGGGTGCCGTCTGCTCATACGCAAAGCGCGCGCGCAAAGGTGCGGCTTTTTTCATCCGGCAGTTTCAGCGCAGCGTTTTTTGCAAACAGACGCTGTTTGCCACGCCCGCGTATTGCCCGTAGTTGGGAATGATCGCGTAACCACAACGTTGATAAAGCCGCAGCGCTTCGGGCTGTTTTTGGCCCGTCTCCAGCACGGCCTGAGTTGCGCGGTGTTCGCGCGCCCACGCTTCCAATTCAGCCAGGACTTGTTGGGCGATGCCCTGTCCGCGAAACGCGGGGCGGACGAACATGCGTTTTACTTCGACGGCGCGCTCGGAAAAGGGCTTGAATGCACCGCAGCCGGCCGCTTCTTCGTTCACGTAAGCGACCACCACGTGCTGAATCTGGTCAGTCTGGTTGTATTGCGCGTAAAAGGCGTGCTCTGCGCCATCGCGTATGCGCAGGTCTTGATCGAGCAACGCCACAAGAGCTTGAAAGTCGGCACTGCTTGAATCGGTGTGTACCAGTTGAATCATATTCCAAGAGCGGTTGCTGTAGCGCAACGGGAAAGGCCTCTTGCCGTTGCTGACGTCGCAGCTTCTCCCGCTGCCGATCAAGTGGGTTTGTTATTTCCAGCGCTTCCTTTCTTCACAGTTTGCGTAGTGGCCGCAGGCAACTGTTGCGTTTCCGCGCGTTCGCGGTAGGCGCTCACCACGCCGTTCAAACTCGTTTTGAATTCGTCTATGCTGATGACGCCTAACTCAAACAATTCGCGTTCGCGTCTCAGGTGCTGTGACAGGGCTTGATCCTGGCTGAGCAACGCTTGCAAGGTGTCGGCGCGCTTGCGGACTTGCCGCTTTGCTCCCGCACTTTCCAGCGCTTGCTTAACGCCCAAGGCGCCCGCGCCGAACAAGGCGCCGGTCTGATACCAGTTCAAGGCCCCCAGCGGATTGAAGGTCACCTCTATCAACGCGCCGACAACTCCCGCAATCAGCACTGTTGCGGCATCGCCCCGGCTCATTCCAGCCAAGGCTTCACGGGCTTTTTTTACTTCATCCATCATTGTGCGGGCATTACGGGTTGCGCGACGGCGCGAGTGGCTTGCTGACAAATATCTGAATGGTGACGCCGTTCTCGCTTTCGGTTTGCGTGATCGAAACACCGGCCGGGGCGCGCATCTGTAATTGCTGGACGGCTGCGGCTTGCCGCTGCCCGTAGCTTTCCACCACAGCCAGGAGCACGTAAAGCAGCAGCACGCTGAAAAATCCCAGCAGGAAGCCTGCCCAATCGCTGAGGCCGCCGGGAATCGCCCCAGTCAGCAGAAAACAAAAGAAGCCGACGGTGAACGCGAGCGAAAAAACATTGCCGGAACCGCGCTCGGCACTCACCGCCAATGGTTCTGTTCGATCTTTCATGCGTTCCTCCTGGTTTGACAGATTGCGCGTGGCATTATGTGCAAACGCCCTGCTCCTCACAACCAGAAGCAGGGCATTGATTGCCGGACGGCTCAACTACCGCTCAGACGAACCACCGCCACTACTCGCCGTCACGCCTTTCAGGCTTTGCCGGTCAAGCGTGTAGTCAATCCAGCCAATCGTCATCTCTTCATACGTCGGATCGCCCCAGCGAATGTCTTTCTTCGGATCGGGATTGAATTTGTTCTTGGCTGAGTTATCCCACACGGTCGTCACGAGAATCTTGGTGCCCTTGGGAATCGCCACCGGACGCTTGGCGTAATAGACGACTTGCCAGTTGAAATCGTAGTTGGGCACGCGGTTCAGCACTTCGCTGCGGCCATCGGGATAGATGGCTTTGAACTCCATCGCCTTGCCGCGCATGTGCAGGTGCGGCATGAAGGTCACGATGTGCAGGTCTTCGGGCGCAGTCCAGCAGGCCGTCGCCTTGTGTTTCTCGGCCCCGGCGGGAATCTTAAAGTAGTGGTTGGCGATGCCGTGCGTCTTCAATTCGCGCTCGGTGTTTTTGGCCAGCACCAGGCCGACGCTCGAACGGTCGCGCTCTTCGCCGGTCACGCCGAGGAAGGTCGAATAATGCAGTTGAAAAACGAGCTTCGATCCGGCGGGAATTTTCTTGACCGTGCCCGCCGGCCACTTGGCCTGGTTCATCCCCGGCGCGTAACCGGCCAACAGCGTGCCGCCGCCGTCATCGCCCGTGCCATCGCGGAAGATGCCCGCGCCGCCGCTGGGCGTGGCGCAACCGTCGTCATAGACCGGCACATCGGCTTTGACCTTCGTCAGCAAGCCGTCCTGGAAGAAGATCAGCTTCTCTTCCATCTCTGCGCGCATCTGCTTGAGTTCTTCCGGTGAAAGTTTTTGCGCGGCATCGTTTTCCTTCGGCGCTTTCTGCGGCGGCTGCACAAAGGCGATGATGTGATGCACGATGCGGCGATTGCCGGGCCGCGCTTCGGCCATCTGCACATAGATGTCTTGCTTGAAGCCGGGATCAACCTCGAAGTATTGAATCTCATCCGGCCCGTTCGGCTGCAACACGTATTCTTTCGGCATCGGAATGACAATGTCGGGCTTGCCGATGCTCCAGCCATCGGTGAATTGCGGCGCGGGCGGCATGGCTTTGGGATCGCCTTCCAGCGCGCCGCCGTCAACCCAGGCGACGATGGTGTCAATCTCGGCCTGCGACATACGGCGGTCATTCGACCACTGGCCCACGTGCGCATCGGCGTGCCAGGGCGGCATCG
This sequence comes from Acidobacteriota bacterium, assembly GCA_031418175.1. Taxonomy (GTDB): domain Bacteria; phylum Acidobacteriota; class Blastocatellia; order RBC074; family RBC074; genus JACPYM01. Next base: position 31,968 of record JANOWX010000554.1, read on the forward strand.
CGCGCTTGGCGACTTTTTCTTTGATGGACTTGGCCCAGGGACGCACGTCCTTGTAGGTCAAGGTCGAGAACGGCGCGGCCTCGCCGGGGCGATGGCATTCGGCGCAGTTCTTGTTGAAGAGTGGCGCGATGTCTTTGCTAAACGTCACTTGTTTGGCTGGCGAATTGGCTTGGCTGGCGGGCAACACGAACAGGGCCGCCGCCAGCAGCAAGATCACCACATAATAACTCAACGCTTTTCTTTGCATAGGGTCTCCGCTGGTTGAAATTTACGCTGAATAACTGGCAAGCCGCTCTGCGAGCCATTGATTGACCAACGCTTCCGGCGGCAGTTGTTTTTGATGGTCAATGACGGACAGTTTCCGTGCGACTTCTTCGTCAACCGGGATCAGCCGGGTTGATTTTTGCAGGTTCACCTCAAAATGCGCATCAGGTAACTGCTCCAAATAATCGCTCAGGTCGTGCGTGTCGAAAAAATCAACGAGCGCGTCAAGCGAGGCAAATTCGGGTAAGGTTTGCGGCTTACTTTCTGGCATACCAAATCAAAGTTTCGCGCAGCGGCGCTACGCCGCCATTGCTTGCGGTACCGACGGTGCGTCGTGGTGACGCTCCGCTTTCATGCTGGCAAAGAAGCCGCTACGCCAGAGAAACTGTACGGCACGCTCGGCGGCCTCAACCGTCACTTCGGGCAAGACAACCAACCCGGGTTCAGCCAAACACGGTCGGCCTTGCGCGGTTGCTTCTTCAAAGTCCTGTTGCAACCGCGTGGGATCACAAAAGTAGACCGGATAACGCGCGCCGTTGTCAGCTTCCACTTCCGCGCTCACCCACCCCTTGAGCGTCATTTCAAACGCGGCTCGTTCATCAAAGCCAGCGGGAAACATCAAACGCGGATAACTAATCGCTTTCATGGTGACTCCTTTTTCTCAACGTCCTTCTGTCACAACTCGTAAAACCACTTGGGCAAGCAATGCCACATATCGCTCAAAGCTCATCGGTTCATCCGGCGCCAGTTCATAATGACTGGCATTTCGGCCCCGCTTTATAACCTTGAGACCAGGCGGGATGAACTCCACTCGATAAGCCCCGCCGAATCTTTCAACCAAAGCCGGATCGCTGCACAAGGATATACCCCGATCTGTTCGCAGCAAACCATTTTCACGGTCAATCAGCACATCTACGCCCAAGCGCGGGGTGAGATCAGCGCCGCCTCGGTAAAACACTTTTGGAGGAACCGAATCAGCCATTGGCCCACCTCGTCTGGCTGGTGAAACTGCAAAGCGCAAACAAGAATGCGGACTGAAAGCACCTCTTCCAATCCGCATTCCCCAATCCGCAATCCGCAATCAAGCTATTGGCCGCTGCTGCCAGCCGTTTCTTCTTTCAGCTTGCTGACTTTCGCCCCATTCATTTCGGCGCCGATGACTTCGCCTTTGTCATTCTTGACGATGGTGAATTCGGCGTCGCTGCCTTGCATGAAAAACTTCGTGTCCGACTGCGGCACAAATTCCATGGTCGCGCGGAAGGGGATGCTGACGATCAGCGCGTTGCCTTTGCGCGTGACGTTCACATTCATCTTCATCGCGTCGAGCATGTATTTGCCGGTGTAACCATCCAGCACCTTCGGGTCAACCTGCGCGACGGCGGGCATCTCGGTGACATAATCCATGAAGCCCAACATCATCTCGTCATACGTCGGTTCGCCGAAGCGCACGTCTTTGGCCGGGTCGGGATTGAATTTGTTCTTCGCCGAATTGTCGTAATAGGCCGTCACCATCAGCTTCGTCCCGGCGGGCAACCGCTTCGGCTCTTTGAGCACGTAGTTGGTCTGCCACGCGAAGTCATATTTCGACGAACTCATCAGCACTTCGCTTTTGCCGTCGGCATAGATCGCTTTGTATTCCATGCTCTTGCCGCGCAAGTGCATGTGCGGCAGGAAGGCGTATATCGTCGTGTCGCGTTTGAGCGTGCGGCACGCCGTCACGCGATGATTGTCGGCGCCGGCGGGAATCTTGAAGGTGTTATTGCCGATGGAACCCGTCGTCATCAGCTTGTCGCTGGGTGCTTTGGCATAGACCAACCCGATCATGGATTGATCTTTTTCCACCGTCGTGCCGCCCAGCGTCTGATTTGAATAGTGAATCTGGAAACGGATCAGCGAACCTGCCTGCAATTTGCGCACGATGCCCGCCGGGAAGGAATCAGCGTTGTGGCCTGGCGCATATCCCGCGAGCATGTCGCCGCCCGTGCCGCCACGTCCGCTATTGCCCGCCCCGCAACCGTCGTCTTGCACCGGCTGGTCGGGTTTCATTCGAATCAGAAAGCCGTCGCGGTACATCGGCGAATCTTTCAACTGCGCTTCCATCGCCTTGTAGCGCGCCTCGGTCGTCAGCTTCGCCATATTCGCCTGACCGGGCGGCACGATGAAGGCCAAAATGTGATGCACGATCTTCGGATTGGTCGGACGCGCTTCGATGCGCGAAATGTATTTGTCTTCGGTCAGCTTCGGATCAACGTCGAAGTATTGATACTCATCCGCGCCGGGCTTGTAGGTGTAAACCTCGGGAATTTGCACGACCAGATCAGGTGTGCCGATGTTCCAGCCTGCGGCGAATTTCGGCGTGGGCGGCATATCTTTCGGATTGCCTTCGACCGCGCCGCCTTCGACCCAAGCCACGATGGTGTCAATCTCGGCTTGCGACAACTTGCGGTCATTGGCGAAGACGCCCACGTGCGCATCGGCGTGCCAGGGCGGCATCGTGCGGTTGGCGACTTTCTCTTTAATGGATTTGGCCCAGGGCCGCGCGTCCTTGTAACTCAATGTTGAAAACGGCGCGCCTTCGCCCGGACGATGGCACTCGGCGCATTGTTTGTTGAAAATCGGCGCGACGTCTTTGCTAAACGTGACGGCCTTGCCTTTTGAATTGGCACTCGTGCTGGCCAGCCAGGCCAAGCACAGCGTGACGCTAAACAGCAGCGCCAGCGCGAAAGAATAACGACGTTGATTCCGCATCGGAAAGTCCCCTTCTCTTGAAAATTTTGTTGCTTGCCCCAAACAGGTGCGGCACGCGTTGTGCCAGTAGGGCGATTTGCGGGCGTAAATGTATGCATGCACGCCCCCGCTGTCAAGCACGTTTTCCCAATGGATTCAGCAACTTCCGGTCATCGTGCAGCGGTGTTCCCGCTATTGGCTGACCGGTCAGACAGTTACCCTCCAAAAGGACTGAATGACCCTTCAGTCAGATTTTTTTTCCGCGCTCACGGCAAATCAAGCAAGATCAACTCGCTCGTTTGCGCCGCCGCCAACGCCAGCCCCCCCGCCTCGACGATGCGCGCCTGATCGCCTGTCTGCAATTGCTCGCCATTCAACGTCACTTCGCCCTCGATCAAATACAGAAACGCGCGCCGTCCCTCTTTCAACACATGCGTCACCTGCTCGCCCGTGTTCAGCCGCGCCACATAAAACGTCGCGTCCTGATGAATTTTCAAAACGCCCGGCGCAGTTTGTCCCGCCACAATCGGCAACAATTTGCCTGCGCGTTCCGCCTCAGTGAATTGCAGTTGTTCGTAACCCGGCGTCAGTCCCGGCTGTTCCGGCAGTAACCAGATTTGCAACAACCGCACCGGCGCGGTCTCTGAAGCATTCATCTCTGAATGCGCGATGCCCGTCCCGGCGGTCATGCGCTGCACCTCGCCCGCGCGAATCAGCCCGCGCCCGCCGGTGCTGTCCTTGTGCGCCAATGCGCCGCTCAGCACGTAGGTCACAATCTCCATCTCGCGGTGCGGATGCGTCGGGAAGCCACCGCCACCGGCAATCGTGTCGTGATTGAACACGCGCAACGGCCCGAAATTCAGGTTGGCCGGATCGTAGTAGCGGTCGAAACTGAACAGCCAATAGGCCGACAGCCAATCGCTCTCCAAATGAAATCGTTCGTCTGCTCTGATGATTTGCATAGCTTTCCTCCTTATCACTTAAATCTTGTTTCTCAGTCAACTGCTTCCCAGTTGACAATCCAGCCAAAAAAATTACGCGTCCGACAGCTTGCCCAGCAAGCGAAAGAGCGTCTTCTGCTCCTCGCGCGTCAACGGCTTGAGCGCCTCGTTGGCAAAGCCGACGACCTCGCTCAGCGTCTCGGTCAGGAAGCGCGCGCCCGCCTCGGTCAGCGCCACCTGTTTAACGCGCCGGTCGCCGCAGGCCAGCCGTTCGACGAAGCCTGCCTGTTCCAAGGCATCCACCAGCTTGGTCACATTCGCCCGCGTCGAAAGCATGCGCCGCCCGATCTCGGTCTGCGCCAGCGGCTCGCGCACGCCGTTCAGGATGCGCAGCACGTTGTAGTGGTTATCGGTCATGCCCCACTTGCCAAAACGCTCGTCCGAGGCCCGCCACAAACGGTCGCCCACCCGCATCAAGCGGATCAGCGCCTGCTCGGCCACGCTCGGCGTTATTTTCACTTGTTGTTTCGTCATCACGCCGCGCATTATCCACAGCACCCGCCAGATTGTCAACTGGGCAACATTCAACTGCTTAACTATATCGCCGGCCTGCTGTACAGCCTGGCCGCCGCCGCTCTAAGATGCCGCCCGCCAACGCAGTTCAATCTCAAGACATTGTTTCGGAGTCCGACCCTCTATGCTGCTGAAGTTCATCAAACTGGCGCTCTATCCGCTCTTCCGCATCTTCTTTGCGGTCGAATATCACGGCCTCGAAAACGTTCCAGCGCGCGGCGCGGTCATCCTCGCAGGCAATCATCCGTCGTACCTCGACCCGCTGCTGGTGCTGCTGCCGGTCGCGCGTCCGATTCGGTTTATGGGTTGGGATCTGCTTTTCAAGCTTCCGCTGTTCGGCCAAATCATCCGCGCGCTGGGCGCCTTCCCGGTGGACATCCGCAAAGGCAAAGGCGAGGCCGCCTTTCAACAAGCCTTGCGTGTGCTCAACGAAGGTGAGGCACTGGGCATCTTCCCCGAAGGCCAACGCAGCGAACAGGGGCCGATGGGCGAATTGCGCACCGGGGTCGCGCGGCTGGCCATCGAATCGGGCGCGCCCATCGTGCCGATCACAATTGGCGGCGCCTCGCGCGCCTGGCCGAAGTGGAAGCTGTTGCCCAAACCCGCCAAGCTGGTCGTGCGCTTTCACGCGCCGCTGCAACTGGACACCGCCGAATGCGCCGCGCGCCGCGCCGACAAAGAGTTTCACCAGGAAGTAATGCAGCAGGTCGCCGCGCGTATCAACCGTTCGCTGCGCCCCGCGTTGCACGTCGCCAGCCAGCTCGAAAAACGCTACGCGCAACCGCCGTCGAACATTCGCACCTACGAATGGGCGCCGCTGCTGACCGCGCTGATCGCCGTGCTGGTCGCGTGGCGGCGTGGCACGTTGGCGGCGCACAGCTTCGACATCCTGTTGCCGGTCGCGTGTTATTACTTTTATCTGGCGGCTGATTTGGCGCTGATTCGACCGTCGCGGCTGGCGAAATGGCTGCGCAACTCAATGCCCATCTGGCTGATCCTGCTCTGGCATTATCCGTTGACGCGCGCGACGGCGCTGCCCGCGGGCGAACTCAACACCTGGCTCGTACTGGCGGCGCTGGCGGCTTTCTTCCCCTTCTTTTACGCAGACTATTTTGCGCTGCAAAAGTTCGTGCGCGGCTTGGTGGTGAGTTACTACTTTTCGCTGGCGTTGTTGCTGGCGTGGCCGCATCCGCTGGGGACGCTCGCGGCGGTGCTGAGTTTCATCGTGCTGTTTTGCTGGCGCAATCGCGTGGTGTTTTACCGCTGGACGGTGCTGATTGGACTGGCAGTGCTGGCTGCCGCGACCGCGCTGACAACAGCCTCGCACTGGCCGCTGCTGGCGTTCGTGATGCTAGCCGTCGCCGTACTCGCCTATCTGCAAACCTTCACTTCGATTGCCTACGACATTCGCCGCGCGGGCAACGTGACTTTAGCGGGTGATGGCCCACTTGAGCGGTGAATGCAAAAAAGCATGGAGTTCAGGCTTCAGCCTGTCTTGGAGATCACGAACACAGGCTGAAGCCAGAACACCATGCTCTTTTGCGCATGTGC
>JANOWX010000555.1:0-4129 GCA_031418175.1 Acidobacteriota bacterium
CCGCGTGAAGGGCGGGAGTCAGTTCGCGGAACATCCGGCCAAAACGCCCGCTGGGAAGATTGGATGAAGGGACGTGGTCAGCGCCACGCACAACGTTGCTGTGTCTACCTGCCATGTTGAAGCACCTCCGAAATGTTTGAGTGAAAGGTTGCGCGGCGTTTTCGCACGCCTGCTACTTACTAAATGCCGGCGCGCTTAAAAACGTTTCTTGCGCACAGTTTTATGCGCTGGCAAACCAGGTGACGAAACGAATTCCCCCGCCCTGACATACCTCAACGGAGGACGCGTTTATGGAAGGACGCCTGAATGAAAACCGAAGCGACTCGCCGCACGTTATTGCGGCGTTACTTATTGGGTCAATTGCCTGTGGACAAAGCCGCCGCCGTCGCCGCACGCTTGCAACGCAACGCGCGCGCCCGGCAGGAACTCAGTGTGGCGCAAGACGAATTGATCGAAGCTTACGCGGCGCAGGAACTCGACCCGGCGGACAGACAGAGGTTTGAACAATTTTTTTTACGTTCCGCCGAACAGCGCGCGCTATTGCAAGTCGAGCAGTTGTTACTGACCCGGCTTGCCGATGAAGAAGGCCGTAGTTCCTGCGCGGCCAGCCGGCCCTTGCGACGGCTGCCGGCGCGTCAGCGTTGGCGCGGCGGCTGGCCGGTTCTCTTTTTTTTCTTGCTGCTTTTGGCGCTGGGGATAGCCTGGCTGGCGCAAAACCGGTAACTTATTCCGGCTCGCGCAAGTGTTCAGCCAATTGCCGGCGAATATGGCAGAGGCGGATGCGCAACGCGTTTTCCGAAATACCCAATTGCGCGGCCAGGGCACGGCGCGCTTGGGTGCGGTCACGGCCTTCGCGGTCGTAGTATTGCAACACCAGCGCGCGTTGTTCCGGCGTCAACGCCGCCAGACCTCGCTCTAACAAGGCGAGCCGGCGTTCCCGTTCATCCGGCTCAAACGCACTGGATTGATCAGGCGGCACAGCCAAGCTGGTGATTTGCACACTGACGGCGGTGTCTTCGAGCGGTATGACGGGCGTTCTTTTGGCTTGCCGCAGCAATTCACGCAACACATTGCGGGCAACGCCATAACAATAACTGAGGCAGTTGCTGCCCTGGAAAAGCGTGGGCGCGCCGCTTTCGCGTTGCAACTGCTGGGTCACGCGCTGCAACACCTCATCGGCCAGTTCGGTCGCGCGCGCGGGATTGTATTTCTGAAAGTATTGCGTCAGCCGTTGATGAATGTGTAGGTATTCTTGCGCCGCTTGGTCTTCATCCGCCGCGAGCCAATGCAATAAGCTGCGCAAAGGAGTAGCCACCGGGGCAGCGCCGGAAGCAATCAGCGGGGCGGCCTCGTAGGCAGCCGGCGGCAAGGCGGGCATGGGCGTCGTTTGGGACCGCTCCAGACAGCCTACGCAAACGAAGAGCGTGCCTTGTGGGGTTTCCGTAAAAACCGTCTGGCCCGTTTCGGTGAAGCGGTAAACCTGGCGCGCCGTCAGTGCCGTAGTGGCGGCGATGCCTTCGGGGGTCAGCCAGACCGATTGCGCCTGACAGCCCGTACACCATTCGCGCAGGGCGATCTGGCGGCTATAAAGCGTGGTACGGCGGTGAATTTCGAGATTGATTTCGGTGCGGCGTCGCGCGGTCATAGGGGATGCCTCCAACGGTTATGCTGCGTTTGAAGAAGGAGTCGCTTAAAGGCTCGACTGTTTGCCTGACGCCCGGCATCCTGTGATAGACACTATGGAAAGACCTGAAATCACGCTGAATTGTTTGTGAATTCTTCCTGAAACGGCCTATGACTACTGAGATCAAACACTTTTACGAATTCGGCCCCTATCGGCTGGATACGCGGCAACAGATGTTGTGGCGGGAGGGCGAAGCCGTCGTCCTGACGCTGAAGAGTTTTGAATTGCTCAAGGCTCTGGTCAGCCGCGCCGGTGAGGTGTTGAGCCGCGAAGAATTGCAGGAATTGGTCTGGCCGGAAAGTTACGTTGACGAAAACAACCTGACGCAACACATTTCGTTATTGCGCAAAGCCCTGGGCGAGGCAACGGATGCGCGGCAATTCATCGAAACGCTGCCCCGGCGCGGTTATCGGTTCATTGCTCCCGTGCGCGAGTTGACCGAGCAGTCCGGGGCGATTGTCCAACAGGAAGAGCACATCAAAGCGCGGGTCGTCGTCGAGGAACCCAGCGCCGCGCCCAACAATCCTGCGGCGCCGCGCAAGCTATTAGCCCTGCCTGCGGGTGTGTTGAAACTTGCGCGGCAGCCTGTCACGTGGGCCGCCAGCGTTGGCATGCTCGCCGCCGCGCTGCTCCTCAATCGTGGACTGCCTGGCCGAACGCCCGCGCCGCCTTTATTGCTGACGACGCTGGACGATCAGCGCGGCGCGATTCGTGGCGCGCAGTTTTCTCGCGACGGCAAGGAAGTCGCCTGGGATCGTGACGGCAATCTCTGGTTGCGCGCCGTCGGCGGCGAACGCAGCTTGCAGTTGACCGCGGATGAATGGCTCGATGAATGTCCGGTCTGGTCGGCGGCAGGCGAGCAACTGGCTTTTGTTTCCAATCGCGGCGGGCAACCTGGTCTTTGGCGTATTCACCGTCTCGGCGGAACGCCAGTCCTGCTCTACAACCTGGCGGGCTTGCGCGCCGCTCCGACAGCCGTGCGCCCGCGCCTGATTCTCTGGCGGCAAGCCTTATGGTTTGAATGGGACGGCGAACTTTACCGCTGGCAGGAAGGCCTGGCGGCGGCGCAAAAAGTGACGGCTGGTGAGGCCGGCCACCCCACCAAAGATTTTGCGGTTTCTGCCGATGAGCAATGGCTCGCCTATCAAGCGGGGCAAGCTCAGCAAGGCGAAATCTGGCAACGCAAAATCGCGGGCGGTGCGGCGCAACAACTCACCACGAATAACATCGAGGACACGGCTCCGCTCTGGTATGCGCGCGGCAACGTCGTGCTTTTCAACGCGGTCCAACAAAACATTCGGCAAATCTGGCAAACCGCCGGACCCGCAGGCCCACCCCACCCGTTAACCGGACTTCCGCAAAACGACAGTCTGCGGCTGCTCGCTGCAGCGCCGGACGGTACAGGGCTGCTCGCCGTCAGCAGCCATAACGAAGCCGATTTGAGTGTGCTCGTCCTTAGCAGCGGCACGGAGCGCGTCTTGACGACGCAAGCAGGCATGGAATACGCCGCTTATCCCGCGCCGCAAGACGAAGCCATTCTCTTTCATCTGAATCAGCAAGAGGCCGAATCCCCTGATTTGCGCTTGAGCGAGCTTTGGCATTGGTCGCCCGCACCAGGCGCGCAAGCCACGCGCCTGGCCGCGCAGGCTTTCGCGCCGCAATGGTCGCCGGATGGGCAACAGGTTGCGGCCTTGCTTTACACGCCGCCCAAAAGCTACGACCTGCAAGTCATGACGGCGGCAGGCGGCGCGGCGCGCGTCATCGCCCGGCAACTCGGCTTTCAAGGCTTCACGCCGCGCGTGCCCTTGCAACTGGCGCAACCGGCGGAATTCACCTGGCTGCCCGACAGCCAACACATCGTGTATGGCGCCGCTGCCGGCGCGCTCAAGCGCCTCCACGTCGGCACGCAAAACGAACAAACGTTGGCGCAGTTGACGGGCTGGCAATTGACGCACCCCGTAGTAATGGCGACGGCCAATCGCCTCGCGTGGGCAGGCATACGCAATCGGCAGGAATGGGCGGTGTGGAGCATGCCGCTGGATGAAGCTGCTACGCCTTGGCAGGAACCGGCGGCGTTGTACGCAACTAAAGATGTGTTGCGTTTGCTCGGCTGGCGCAATGAAACGGAGTTGCTGCTGGCGCTGACGCCGGATGTCGGGCTGAATCGCGCCTTGCCCACGGAAGTGCGTCTTTGCGCGCTCTCGCTCGCAGGCGAAGTGCGTGAATTGCTGCGCCTGCCGCAAGTTTATTTGCCCTCCCTGCAACTCGCCCCCGATGCCCGTTCGGTGGTTTATGTGCAAGCGCAACAGGGGCGCGACGTCATCGGCCAGAGTTGGCTGGCCGGAAAACAGCAACGGATATTGCTCAACAACCCTGACCCCAGAATCTTTTTTGCCAGTCCCACCTGGTCAAAAGATGGGCAACTGATTTACTTCTCGCGACAAC
>JANOWX010000556.1:0-5235 GCA_031418175.1 Acidobacteriota bacterium
GCGCCAGCCCCATCGCCGTCAATGGAGCAGCGCCGACCGCCAGGCAACGCTCGACACGCGCTGGCAGATCAATCGCCCATTGAATGGCCTGCATTCCGCCAATCGAACCGCCGATCACGGCGCGCAATTTCTCGACGCCCAGATGATCCAGCACTGCCGCCTGCGCCCGCACCCAATCGCGCACCGCGACCAACGGGAAACCTGCGCCATACAACTCGCCCGTCGCCGGATTCACATCGCGCGGCCCGGTTGAGCCGTAACACGAACCGGGCACGTTCACGCACACCACGCAATCGCGTTCGAGATCGAACACAGGGCCAAACAACTGCGGCCACCAATCGCCCGCGCGCGCCGAACCCGATAGCGCATGACAAACCAGAATGGCATTGTCGCGCACCGCGTTCAGCTTGCCATAAAGCGCATAACGCAACTTGACCGACGGCAACTGCTCACCTGAAACCAGTGTGAACGGTTGCGCCTCGGTCAAATGCAGATCGCCTTCATAGGTTGGGACAAGCGTGTTCGGCATATCCGTCTCGTTCGCCGCAAAAAGGCGCAAAGCCCTCAAAAACTTTTGCGCTCTTTGTGCCTTTTTGCGGCGAGTTGCGCTTACGCTTTCAACGCGCCATCAATGTCCGCAATGATGTCGCGCACGTCTTCGATGCCGACTGACAGCCGCACCAAGCCGGGCGTCACGCCGGTCGAAGCCTGTTCCTCTTCGCTCAACTGCGAGTGCGTCGTCGAAGCCGGATGGATCACCAGCGATTTGGCGTCGCCGATATTCGCCAACAGACTGTGCAGCTTGACGCTGTTGATGAACTTTTTGCCCGCGTCCAGACCGCCGCGAATCTCGAAGGTCACCAACGCGCCCGCGCCGCTTGGAGAATACTTTTGCACGCGCGCAAAGTAGGGACTGGATGCCAAACCAGGATAGTTGACTGCCGTGACCTGCGGATGTGTTTGCAAAAACTTCGCCACCGCCAGCGCATTTTCGGAATGCCGCTCCATCCGCAGGTGCAGGGTCTCGGCCCCCTGCAAAATCAGGAAGGCGTTGAACGGCGACAGGCACGCGCCCGTGTCGCGCAGCCCTTGCACACGCGCTTTCAAGATAAACGCTAGCGGGCCGAAAGCATCGGCATGCACCAACCCGTGATACGACGGATCGGGCGTGACGAAATCAGGGAAGCGGCCCGATGCCTTCCAGTCAAACTTGCCCGCGTCCACAATGATTCCGCCAATCGAAGTGCCGTGCCCGCCAATGAATTTCGTCAGCGAATGAATCACGATGTCGGCGCCGTGTTCGATGGGGCGGCACAACGCGGGCGACGGCGTCGTGTTGTCAATCAGCAAAGGCAAGCCGTGTTCGTGCGCGATGCTCGCCAGCTTCTCGATGTCCACGATGTCGAGTTTGGGATTGCCGACGGTCTCGGTGTAAACAGCCTTGGTCTTGTCGTTGATCGCCGCGCGCAAGCCGGCCTCGTCCTCGGCGTCAACAAAGCGCACGTTGATGCCCAGCTTCGGCAACGTGTAATGAAACAGGTTGTAGGTGCCGCCATACAACGAAGTCGTCGAAACGATCTCATCACCCGCATTGGCGATGTTCAAAATCGCCAAGGTCTCGGCGGCCTGCCCCGAAGACAACGCCAGCGCCGCCGCGCCGCCTTCCAACGCCGCGATGCGCTTCTCCAGCACGTCGGTCGTCGGGTTCATGATGCGCGTGTAAATGTTGCCGAACTCCTGCAAGCCGAACAGCCGCGCCGCGTGATCGGCGTCATCGAATTGGTAGGAAGTGGTTTGGTAAATCGGCACCGCGCGCGCTTTGGTCGTGGGGTCGGCGCTTTGGCCGCCGTGGATTGCAAGCGTATTGAAGTGATAGTTGGGTGTTTCATCAGCCATGTTGTTTCTCCTTGGGTTGGGTTAATTGCCAACTGAGGTTGCGCCCAAAAACGAAAACCCCAGCGCCAAAGTAACGCTGGGGTTCCCGCTAAAAACTTGAGAACGTAAACGCCCTTTAGCAGTTTTTTACGTGGAGCAAGTCGCTTAAATCGCCACGCACATTATCAATCGAATCAATTGCGGGGCGAAGATAGCCGCGCCGCCAAAATCTGTCAAACCGAACTCTCAGTATGATTCCCTTGCCGCCATTCCTTTGCCTAGTATTGTTTGTGTTTGGCAAAGGAATAGCGGCAAGGGAATAAAAGCAAACTTTGACGCACGCCCGCTCAATACTTCGGTAACGTCGCATCCACCTGATCCGACCAGGCCAGAATGCCGCCCTTCAGATTGCGAATCTTTTTGAAGCCCGCCTGTTTGAGCGTCTCATACGCCTTCGCGCTGCGCCCGCCCAGCTTGCAATGCACGACGATCTCATCGGCGCTGTTGAGTTCATTGAGCCGCGCGGGAAATTGCCCCAGCGGAATCAGCCGTGCGCCGAAGCCTTCCAAGTTGCAGATTTGCCACTCGTGCACTTCGCGCACGTCAATGATCGTGAGCTGCCGCCCGCCGTCCAGTTCGGCCTTGAGTTGCGCGGGCGTGACTTCCCAATCCGAGCTTTCGGCTTTCGCTTCGACGTGCGGGGTGATGCCGCAGAACTGGTCGTAATCAATCAACTCCTTGATCGTAGGGTTCTCGCCGCACAGCGGGCATTCGGGATTGCGCCGCAGCTTCAACTCGCGGAACTTCATCTTCAGCGCGTCGAACAGCAGCAAGCGCCCGATCAACGATTCGCCCTGACCGATGATGAGCTTGATGGCCTCGGTCGCCTGAATCACGCCGATGATGCCAGGCAGTATGCCCAGCACGCCGCCCTCGGCGCACGACGGCACCAAGCCCGGCGGTGGCGGTTCTGGGTACAAGCAGCGATAGCAAGGCCCGCCGCCAGCCGGATAAAAGACCGACGCTTGCCCATCGAAACGAAAAATCGAGCCATAAACATTGGGCTTGCCCAGCAACACGCTGGCGTCGTTCGCCAGATAGCGCGTCTGGAAATTGTCGGTGCCATCAATCACGATGTCGTAGTCCTTGATGATGCCGAGCGCGTTTTCAGACCGCAGCGCCGTTTCGTAGGTGTCAATCTGAATGTGCGGATTGACATCGTTCAACCGGTCTTTGGCCGATTGAATTTTCGGACGGCCCACGTCTTTGGTGCCGTGTATGATCTGGCGTTGCAGATTGCTGTGATCCACCACATCGAAATCCACCAGACCCAACCGCCCCACGCCCGCCGCCGCCAAATACAAACCCAGCGGCGAACCCAAGCCGCCGGTGCCGATCAACAGAATGCTGGCGGCCTTCAGCTTGCGCTGCCCCTCCATGCCGACCTCGGGCATGATGAGATGGCGGCTGTAACGCGCAATTTCGTCTTTTGATAAATCGGGCAAAGCAGCTTCCGTCACGCGCGCCTCTTCGACCGCCGTGTCCGCGCCGCCCGCGATGGCCGGGATGATGCTGATCTCGTCGCTCTCGCTGACCGGCGTGTTTTCCTGCTGCTGATGGCGTATGTCTTCGTCGTTGACGAAAACGTTGACGAAGCTGCGCAGCTTGCCATTGGCGTCGTACAGGTGCTTTTTCAACTCGGGATGCTGCGCGGTCACGCTCGCCAGCAGTTGGCCGATGGTCGCGCCCTCCGCTTCCACCGCCGCCACGCCGCCCGCGTATTGGCGCAAGGCCGTCGGAATCGCAATCTTTGGCATGTCTGTTTTCTCCTCTTGAAAATGTACAGCAACCTTTCCAGGTTGCTGCTGCTTCGATCAGCAGCGCCTTCGCTTCAGGTTGTGCCGCTCAAACCAATCACGTCTCGGCGTCAGCCTCAGCAACCTGGAAAGGTTGCTGTACAAAAAGCTCTTCTTCATCAAACTGCGAACGGTCTGCGCGCACCGTCCACGCGCGCACTTCCTCCGAATGCCCTTCGCGCACCGCCACGATTAAGTACGACCATTCGATAAACGGCGCGTGTTCCAAATCAAAGCCCGACGGAATCGCCGGATGATTCGGATGCGAATGATAGTAGCCCCACGCGCCCAGCCCTCGCTTAGCAGCCTCGCGTTCGGCGCGCAGGTAAGCACGCGGATCAAGCTCGACGCGGTTGTGGCGCGAATCGGGGCGCACATTTTCGAGCGGCAAGACCTCGTGAATCACGCGCACGCCGTCTTCCACCGTGCCCAGCAGCAGCCCGCCGCACTCTTCGGGGAACGTCCGCGCGCCATGTTCGCGGATGCTTTGCAGATGGTCTGTAGTCAGCCTGACACTCATGCTTCGTCCCAAAACTTTTCGCTCAAATAACGACTGCCACCATCGCACAGGATCGTGACGATGACGCCGCGCTCGATACGCGCGGCAATTTGCAACGCCGCAACAATGTTCGCCGCCGCCGATACGCCGACGAACCAGCCCTCGCTGCGCGCCAACTGCCGCACCATCGCGTAGGCATCCTCGGTCGCAATCTCCATCTGCTCATCGGCCAGCGCCGCGTCGTATATGCCCGGCACGATGGCCGTCTCCATATGCTTCATTCCTTCCAGCCCGTGGTAAGGCGAGTCGGGTTGCATGGAAATCAAGCGCACGTCCGGCTTCAATTCGCGCAGTTTGCGGCCCGCGCCGACAAAAGTACCGCTCGTGCCCAGCCCCGCGACGAAGTGTGTGATGCGCCCGGCCGTCTGTTCAAAGATCTCTACGCCGGTCGTCGCATAATGCGCCTGCCAGTTGGCCGGATTGTTGTATTGATCGGCGTAAAAGTACGCCGCCGGATTTTCGGCCACCAGCCGCCGCACTTCGACAATCGCGCCATCGGTGCCGGCCAGCGGGTCGGTCAAGACCAACTCCGCGCCATACGCGCGCAGGATGCGTTTGCGTTCGGCGCTGGCGTTCTTGGGCAAACACAGCTTCAGGCGATAACCGCGCGCCGCGCCCAGCATCGCATAGGCAATGCCAGTGTTGCCGCTGGTCGCGTCAATGATCGTCTTGCCCGGCGTGAGCGCGCCCGTGCGCTCGGCCTCCTGAATCATACGCAACGCCGGGCGGTCTTTGACCGAACCGCCCGGATTGGCCCACTCGGCTTTGGCATAAATCTCGACCTGCGGATTCACGGCCAGATTGCGCAGCCGCAAGAGCGGCGTGTTGCCGATCAAATCTTCTAACGTCGTCGCACAAGACAAAGGCATAGCCACAACCATCAGGTTGGCGAAGCCTTTGGAGTGCGTGCGGCACAGGCCGCCGCTTTAGTATGCCCTTCATCCC
>JANOWX010000557.1:0-1930 GCA_031418175.1 Acidobacteriota bacterium
TTGCCGCCGTGCGTCTGCTCAACCAGCGGTAGACTACCACTTCATCAGGCCTGCAATCGTCTGCACCACGTCCGGGTCGTCCGGGAAAATCACTGGCGTATCTTTCACGCGCTGAGTGCGCTCGCCTTCGCGCCGCACCAACACTTTCACCGGGCAGCCACAGGCGCTATAAACAAAAGTAAATTCGCGCACCGTCTTGTCCGGCCAAACGTCGCGCAGTTTTTGCGTCGAACCCTTTAGGTGCACGTCCAACACCGAAGCCCCGCCGCGCGAACCGTCCAGCACGTGCGACCCACCCGCGCCGTTGTCCACATAGATATTCAATTGTTTCTGGCCTGCCGGAGCGTCGCCGGGATTGCCGATGCGCGCCTGCCAGAGGACTTTGCCCGTGCGTTTGAAGCGTAGAAAGCCGGTGCCCGGCTTCTCGCTGCTGACGTGCATGGAAATGTGCAGCTTGCCATCGGGCGTCGGTTCGCCATAAGCGTCCAGCACCGCGAAGGTGCGCCCCACGCCGTCGTCCGCCACGTAGCCGCGTTCGATCTCCAACAGCGCCTGTGCGATGGTCGGCACCGGTTGGCCGAAATCCAACTCTTCGGTGACCATCACGGCCTGGGCGATATTCATCTTGTTCGGTGCGGCGGGATCAGTGGTGGGCGACGTGACCGGCTGCGGCGCGTTCGTTGTGGTAATGGATGGCGCGGTGGCCGCCGGTTTCGCGGGTGTTGAGAAGGTGCGGTAAAAGATCGCGGCGGCGGCGCTCAACATCAGAATCATCGCGCCGATGGCGATCATTTGTTTGGCATTGAGCGCGCTTGTCGTTGATGTAGCTGTTGCGGGCGGCTGTTTTTTCTTCTTCGACATAGTTGGTTCGGTTGTTGTTGGATGAAAGGCGCGGCCCTTTTCCCTTGCCGGTAGGCCGTTGCCGCGCCGCATCATAGCAAATCCGTTTTCAACTGAGTATCCATCTGTCGCTGTGGTGAATGCGCGGCTCATTCACAAAACGCCGAATCGCTTTCACTCGCCATGCCCGCCAGCAACCCTTCCATATGCTGCCGCGCCTTCCACGCGCCCGTGCGGTCGGCGACGGCCAGGCCTTCCGTCCAGATTTGGCGTGCTGCTTCGGTTTGCCCTTCTTCCAACAGCGCTGAGCCGAGCATTTGGTAGGCCGCCGTGTAATCGGGTTTGATGCGAATGACCTGGCGCAGCGCCTCGATGGCCGCGGGCCAGCGGGCCAGTTTGCTGTATTCGCTGGCCAGTCCGTACCAGATCATTTCGTTGTCGGGCTGGTCTTTGGCCATTGCGGTAAAAGCGTCAATGCGGGATTGCGACATCAGTTTCCTTTCAATTGTTGGTTGCCGGTTGTGCCGCTTGATCACAGGTGCTGAATGAAGTCCGACCGGTGTTTCAAGGCGTCACCACTGTATCACTGACTCGTGTTGCTGGCGTAGACGGTTGTGCCCGCGCCATCAATCCTGGTCAAAAAATTCTGGTAACTTTTCCCGGCGCTGCGACAATAATCAGCGGGCACAAACCCGGCACGCGGCCCGGCACGCGGCCCGGCACGCGGATAGATATGGCGCTTTCACCCCCAAATCACGAGTTAGATCATGAGTTGTTTACGGCGGCCGCGCGCGGCGACGAAGCGGCGTTCGGCCAACTGATGGCTCTTTCTATGTTTAGATGCTCCACGATCCGAATTATTCGACGCCGTCGCTGAAGCTGCCGCCGGAGATGTTGAAAGAAGTGGGCGACAAATGGGGGCGGCACGGCGGATTGGATCGTTGGCGGCTGGGCAAAGAAGATGAGCAATAAACAAAGGGCCGCGCCTTTCAGCCCAGGCGCGGCCCTGGCAGTTTCAAACCAAAGCAAGCGGTGATTAAGCAAGCGGGCCGAAGTAGAAGGTGTCGCTCATCGGATCAAGCGCAAAGCG
>JANOWX010000558.1:0-2308 GCA_031418175.1 Acidobacteriota bacterium
CATGGATGCCTTCCACCCACGGCGATTGCCGGCGATTGGTCAGGTCTTCGACGCCCGCCGCCACGCGTTTGAAAAAGTCCTCGACCCGCAACCCCGGCGTTTTGATGTGCTGCAACAGGCTGGTCGTGAACGGGCTGTTGGGCCGCCCCTTGCCATCCGCCGCCGTGCTGCCCGGCTTGGTGGCATAGACGATCAACGTCCCAGAGGACGCCGCGCGCATCTGCACCAGCCCGCGCTGCGGCTGCTGGCGGTTGAAGGCGGTGAACGACCGGAAGGGATTATCGCGGCAGGCATCCAGGATCAGCAGATTGACCGGCGCACCGGCCGCTTCCATCTGCGCCAGCACGCTGTTGGCCGAGAGGGCGTCCAGTTCCACATCGGCTTCGTTCTTGATCTGATGACCGAGGGGCAGCAGGTAATTCACCCCGCCCACCTGCACGCCGTGCCCCGCGAAAAAGAACAACCCGACCTGCGCCCCGCGCAACCGCTGGCCGAACGTGCGGACCAGGCGCTCCATCTCGGTTTTGTTCTTGTCCGTGCCGGTGATGACCTCAAAGCTGAGGTCGCCTAAGGCCTTCAAGGCCTTCTCCACGCCGCGCGCATCGTTGGCGGGATTGTCGAGCGGGCTGTCGGCATACGCGCCGTTGCCCAGCACCAGCGCCACCCGCCGTTCCGCGCGGGCGGGCGGCTTCGTGCCTTGGCCCCGGTCAGTCTGGGCAGGTTGTTGAAGGGCTGCGTGCGGCAGCGGCAAGACGAGAGCCAGCGCCGCCACGAGCACTGTGATGAGGGAGATGATTTTCATGCGTTTGACTCCTTTTGCCGGCTTGCGAGACCTGCGCGGAATGGCCCGCGCGGGCGCGAGTATAGCATCATCTGGCGCTGCGGTACGGGCCTGGGAACGCACCGCCAGGTTTACCAAAGGAAATTCAGCGCCGTCTGCAACACACCCACCACCAACCCAATCCCCGCGCCGAACCAAACAATCGCTTTGATCTCGCGCCCGGCGGTCTCCATCACCAGGTTTTCCATGTCTTCGTTGGAAAAGGCGCTCAGGCGATTCATCAGGATGGCGCGCACGTCCAGCTTGCGGCTGAGCGTTTCGACCAGGCTGGCCACTGCGGAGGACGAAACGAGGCTGCCGCCTTTGAGCAATTTTTGCGGCATCTGCGCCAGGGCTTCGCTGACGGTGTGGCGCACGTAAGAGCTTTCGGCAATCCCGTCAGCCAATCC
Organism: Acidobacteriota bacterium; assembly: GCA_031418175.1. Classification (GTDB taxonomy): domain Bacteria; phylum Acidobacteriota; class Blastocatellia; order RBC074; family RBC074; genus JACPYM01. Next base: position 1,231 of record JANOWX010000558.1, read on the forward strand.
TTCCAGCGCGCGGCCCACCAGCGCGTAAAGCGTTTCCTGATCGAGCAGGTATTCGGCGGCCAGGCGGCGCACGAAGCCCGCATCGGCGGTTTGGCGGTCAATCATCCCGCGCAGTTGGCGCGCGATGGCGAGTTTCGGTTCTTCGGATTGGCTGAGCTGCACGAGGCGTTCGCGCAAGTGTTCGGTGACGGCTTGCAGCGCGGTTTCGTTGCTGGTGAAGTTGGCGTATTCGCGTTGCGCCAGCGCGCTGATTTCGCTTTCGAGATCGAGCTTGGTCAGTTCGGCGGCGATGACTTCGATGTTCAGCAGGCGGTCGGCAATCGCGCCGGAGAGGGCGACGATGAAACGCGCGCGCTCTTTCGGCAACATCCCCGGCGTCAGCGGAATTTGCCAGCCGAATAAATAGTACGGCTGGCGCGGGCGAAAGAGCATGCGCACGGCCAGCCAGGCCGCGCCGTAACCGTGCAGCGTGGCGACTACCAACGGAGAGAGCTTCACTAGCAATTCGACGTTCATCAATTGATTCGCGATCCTTTTTTGACTTCGTGCGGTACTGTACCAGCATGCGGAACATACGGGGGAACGCTATGACAGGATCACAAAATCACGAATGGAGCGAGACGCGCGTGCGTGTGCGCTATGCCGAAACCGATCAAGCGGGTGTGGTCTATCACGCGAACTACCTGGTCTGGTTCGAGGTCGGGCGGGTCGAATTGTGCCGCGACTACGGGTTCAATTATCGCGACATGGAAAAGGAGGCGGACGCTTATCTGCCTGTGACCGAATGCCGCGTGAAGTTCCGCCAGCCGGCGCGCTATGACGACGAATTGATCGTGCGTGCGCGCGTGCTGGCGTTGCGCAGCCGGGCGATCAGCTTTACCTATGAAGTGGTGCGGGCGAGTGATGGCGTGTTGCTGGCCGAAGGCGAGACGCATCACATCGTGATCAACAGCCAGGGGCGGGCGCGGGCGTTTCCGGCGGTGTTTGCCGAAAAGATGCGCGGGCCGAAAGTTTCAAGATAACCTCCCACGAAGACACACGAAGGGGCACGAAGATTTTCAAAATGCTTCGTGCCCCT
>JANOWX010000559.1:0-1614 GCA_031418175.1 Acidobacteriota bacterium
TTAAACAGCTTCAATGGAGCCACACCCTCACGAGCGTGGAAACCTATTTGCCGCGCGGAAACTGGCGCAGCTCTTCGATAGCTTCAATGGAGCCACACCCTCACGAGCGTGGAAACGTGCCAGCGTGCTGGCTGCCGTGGCGCAAGCCGACAGCTTCAATGGAGCCACACCCTCACGAGCGTGGAAACAGCGCGGTCTTAAATCGAATCGTCATATTATTTGCCGCTGCCTTAGCGAGCGGGTAGCGCAACCGACTGGTAAATTAGGTGGCGTAGTCAACTTCGTCAAGCTATCTCTTTGATTCATCTCTTGATACCTGCTGCGAGCGCGGGCCGCTGGTGCAGCCATCGGTTGACCGCTCGCAATCGTGTCAACGTTCAAACAATCACCGCGACGCGTTCTAACGGCACGGCCAACGCGCGGCCCAGCGTCTCGATACGGTCGCCACTTGCGCCGTCCGCCGGGCCTAGATTGACCAGCATGACTTGGTCTTCGCGGTGGTTGAGCAAGGGCGTCAGCTTCTCTAACAACAGAATGCGCTCGCTGGGCGAAAGGTCGCACAGGAAGACGCTGTATTGCAAGGCTTCGCCAAACCCGCGCATGGTTTTGAAGACGCGCCGCAAGCGTTTGTCGTCGCAAATGTCATAGCTCACCAAATACCGGTTGCGCATCGCCAACTCCTCACGTTCAGCGCGTACAAAACGCCGGGTAATAGCCCACTTCGCCCGACAGAAACCGGGCCAGCAAGCGCGCCTGAATTTCCAACACGCGGCGGTAACTGGTCTGATACGCAAAGAGCGGATGCGTGACCAATGTGTCCAGCCGCCGTTCATACGCTTCCAACACACGCCGCCGCCCGCTGTCGGTCAGCGCCACCGCGCCCGCGCGCGCGATGAAATCGCTGGGCCGAATCTCGCCGTTGTTGATCAGCGAAATCACCACCGAATCGGCCACCAGCGGGCGGAACTCCTCCATCAAGTCCAACGCCAGCGCGGGCCGTCCGTATTTCGGTTGATGGTAAAATCCCAGGTACGGGTCGAAGCCTACGCCAATCAGCGTCACCAGCACGTCTTTCATCAGCATCGCGTACATGAACGACAGCAGCGCATTGACCGGGTCGCGCGGGGGCCGCCGGTTGCGCCCGTTGAAATCAAAGGCCGGTTCCGCCTGGCCTTCCGGCGTTTTGAACATCTTGGCGAAATGGGTGAAATAGGTGCGCGCCGCCGTGCCTTCCAAACCTAACAAAGTTTCCAACGCTTCGGCCCCTTCCGCCTTGCGCCGCATCTCGGCCAGCATCACCAACGCTTCCACAGGCAGTTCGCGCGCATTGCGCCTGAGCAACGTGCGCTGGTTGCGAATCTTGCCCACGGTGAAGGCGCGCGCCAATTGCAAACATGTCCCCGCGTTGTCAGCGGCCTCGAACTGCCGCCGCCGCAATTCGATGTTCTTGTGCGGCGGCGGCGTAGTCACTGCCGCCAGCCAGCCGCCATACGACAGGTGCAAGATCGGCACCTCGCGCGCCGCCAATTCGCGCAACGCCTGGGCCGAAAGCTGCACATTGCCGAACAGATTCAACTGCGCCGTCTCGATCAACCGCGCCTCGTTGACCGCCTT
>JANOWX010000560.1:0-2716 GCA_031418175.1 Acidobacteriota bacterium
ATCACGGCCCGCAGCCTGGAAGGACTGCGCTCCCAGGGGTGACGCATCGGCTTCAGTTACGATGGTGCTTGTATGCGCGGCGCGTCAGGCTTGCCAGCCTGCGCGGCGCTTCTTATGCTACGCGCCATCACTTACGGAGCAGATCAACACATGAATTCCGAGCAACTCATCTCATGCGCGTTTGTCCTGTGCCTCGGCTTGCCACTGGCTGTCGCGGCCCAGACAAAAAAACGTCCCGCCACCAACCCCGGCAAACCGGTCGCCAGCAAAGCCGCGCCGAACGCTGAATTGCAGAAACTGCGCGCCGCCGTGCAGGCCAATCCCGGCAACGCCGATGCCCACAATGCGCTGGGCCTGGCGTTGGCCAAGGGGGGCGATTTGAATGCGGCGGTGGCAGCGTTCAGCACAGCCATCAAACTCAAACCCGCTCATCTGGCAGCCCAAACCAACCTCGGCAACACGCTGGAACAGCGGGGCGATTTGACCGGCGCGCTGGCGGCGTTCAAGGCGGCGGCGGAACTCAATCCGCAGGATGCCGCATTGCATGTCGCGCTGGGTTCGATCCTCTTGCGCCAACAGAACCCGGAAGCGGCGGCGGGCGAATTGCGCTTCGCCGCGCAACTCAAACCCGATTCCGCTGAGATTCGCAGCAACCTGGCTTACGTGCTCGGCCAATTGGGCGATCTGCCGGGTGCGCTGGCCGAGTTCGAAGCGGCGGTCAAATTGAAGCCGGACTTGGCCGACGCGCATTACTACCTGGGCACGGGCAAGGCGTTGCTCAAGGACTGGGCGGGCGCGGCGGCGGCCTTGCGCGCGGCAGTCAAACTCAAACCGCAATGGCCCGAGGCGCTGGCCGGTCTGGGCGCGGCCTTGCGCGAGACGGGCGCGTTGAACGAAGCGGCCGAGGCTTTGCGCGCCGCCGTCAAGCTCGCGCCGAGGGTGTTGGAGACGCGCAATGATCTCGGTTTGGTGTTGTTGCAAGCGCGGCGTTACGACGAGGCCTTGCTCGAATTTCAAGAAGCCTTGCAATTGAATGCGAACGATGAAACCGCCCGGCTCAACCTGGGTTTGACGCAATTGCAAAAGGGCGACACGGCGGCGGCGCTGGCGACACTGCAAAAGCTGATTGAAATGGAACCGGACATGCTCGAAGCGCATTTCAATCTGGCGCTGGTTTATCAACGGCGCGCCGAATGGGACCAAGCGCTGGCCGCGCTCGACCAGTGTTTGAAGCTGCAACCCGAATTCGCGGGCGCGCACTTCACGCGCGGCCAGGTGCTGTTGCAGCAGAACAAAATTGACGCCGCGGTCGAGGCGTTGAACGCGGCGCTAAAATTCAAACCCGAAGACGCCGAGACGCATTACACGTTGGGCAATGCCTTGCAGCGGCGCGGCGCCTGGCTGGGCGCAATGGCCGCGTATCAAGCAGCGGTCAAATACGCGCCCGCTAATCCCGCCGCGCACACCGCGCTGGCCGCAACCTATCGCCAGTTGGGCAAAACCGCCGAGGCCGAGGCTGAACAGCAGGAAGCCCAGCGGCTGTTGAACACCAAACCGCAACCGAAACGTCCCTGAAAATGTGCATCAACTTTTTGTGCGGTTTGAAAAATTGGTAGTGGCTAAATCGGGTGGGACGGCGTGACAGTAGCCCGCGCGTAAGCACGGGCTGTCTTCCGCCAATAAAGCCCTTGCTCACGCGCGGGCTACTGACACATCCCGCCTGACTTAGCCACTACCGAAAAATTCACCCCGCGCTGCTGTTTTCCTTTACAGAGCAGGCGCTGGCTGGCTCGTGCGGGGGCGCTTTGCTAAGACGCGGCCTCGCCTTACCAATTCAATTTGCTTCGACAAGTTTCAAGTGGCGCCGTGCTCTACGCGGGCCGTGAGGATGTAAGAGACTATGAATCGCCGTGTTTACCTGTTTGCCTGTGTGTTGTTGTTTGCGCTGGCGCGGCCCGTGTTGGCCCAAGCCGCTGAGCCGGGTTTTGCCGCCTTGTTCGACGGCCAAAGCTTGCAAGGCTGGACGCTGGTCAAAGGCCGTGGCCCCGGCTACGTCATCAAAGACGGCACGATTGTTTGTCCGCTCGACGGCGGCGGCAATCTTTACACCGAAAAAGAGTACGCCAACTTCGTCTTCCGTTTTGAATTCAAGACCGAACCCGGCGGCAACAACGGCGTCGGCATCCGCGCGCCGCTCGAAGGCGACGCCGCCTATCAGGGGATGGAGATTCAAATCCTCGACGACGGCCACGAGAAATACCAAGGCAAGCTCAAATCCGAACAGCATCACGGCTCGGTCTACGACGTGATCCCCGCGCGCACCGGCTTCCTGAAACCGGCGGGCGAATGGAACAGCGAGGAGATCACGGCCAACGGCTCCAAGCTGCGCGTCAAACTCAACGGCGTGATTATTCTGGATGCTGATTTGAATACCGTGCAGGAAGCAGCCGTGTTGAAAAAACATCCGGGCTTGCGGCGCAAGGCCGGGCACATCGGCTTCCTCGGCCACGGCTCGCTGGTCGAGTTCCGCAACATTCGGATCAAGGAATTGAAATAAACAGTAGTCAGTACACCGAAAACTAAGTTCTTTGAGAGTCACGGACGGCAACACGTAGTAACGAATTTATTCGTTTTGTGCTGCCGCCAGGACTGAACGATTGAAATCGTTACTACGTGGTTGCGTCTTTTTCTCTCAAAGAACTTAGTTTTCGGTGTA
>JANOWX010000561.1:0-27942 GCA_031418175.1 Acidobacteriota bacterium
GCCGCGATTCAAAACGAGACGCGCCGCCAGCACGAAGGGTTGGAACTGATCGCCTCGGAAAACTTCACCTCCGAAGCCGTGCTCGAAGCCGCCGGTTCCGTCTTCACCAACAAATACGCCGAAGGCTATCCGGGCAAACGCTATTACGGTGGTTGCGCATACAGCGACGTGGTCGAGCAGTTGGCGATTGACCGCGCCAAACAGCTCTTCGGCGCCGAACACGTCAACGTCCAGCCGCATTCGGGCAGCCAGGCGAATATGGCTGTCTATCTGTCGGTCTTGAATTACGGTGACACTGTGCTGGGCTTCGACCTGTCGCACGGCGGGCATTTGACGCACGGCCACCCGCTGAACTTTTCGGGCAAGAGTTACAAGATCGTGCCGTATGGCGTGCGCAAAGAGGACGAGACGATTGATTACGAGGCGATGGAACGGCTGGCCAATGAACACAAGCCGAAGCTGATCTTGTGCGGCGCGTCGGCCTATTCGCGCGTGATTGATTTCGAGCGCATCGCGGCGCTTGCCAAAGGCGCGGGCGCGCTCGTGATGGCCGACATCGCGCACATCGCCGGGCTGGTGGCGGCGGGCCTTCATCCTTCGCCAATTCCGCATTGCGATTTCGTGACGACGACGACGCACAAGACGCTGCGCGGCCCGCGCGCCGGTCTCGTGATGTGCCGCGAGCAATTCGCCAAAGACCTTGACCGGACGGTCTTCCCCGGCATTCAGGGCGGCCCGCTCGTCCACATCATTGCGGCCAAGGCGGTCGCCTTCAAAGAAGCCTTGCAGCCCGAATTCAAAACCTATCAGCAACAGGTCGTGCGCAACGCCCAGGCGCTTTGTGCGGGCATTCAGGCAGCGGGCTTCCGCGTCGTTTCGGGCGGCACTGACAACCACGTGTTTTTGGTGGATGTGTTCAGCAAAGGCTTGTTTGGCAAGGATGCCGAGAAAGCGCTCGACGCCGCGCACATCACGGTCAACAAGAACTCGATCCCCTTTGATCAAAATCCGCCGCTGAAAGCCAGCGGCATCCGCCTGGGTTCGCCCGCCGTCACGACGCGCGGCATGGGCGAGGCCGAGATGAAACAGATCGCGGTGCTGCTTGCCGAAGTCCTGGCCGCGCCGGGCGATGAAGCTGTGCGCGCGGGCGTGAGCGTGAAGGTCAAAGAGTTGACGGCCAAATTTCCCTTGTACCCGAATCGTTTGACCAGGGCAGACGGCGCGGCGGGCGCTTAGGAATGGCTTGAAAACAACACTGCCAAATCAACCACGGGGAACACTGGGAGCACGGGGAAAGCCCGCGCAGGCTGGTTGATTTCCCCCGTGTACCCCGTGCCCCCCGTGGTTTGGCAGGGTTATTTCCAGTTCATTCCTTAGAGATTAACTTGAGGCAAAAGACGGTTTGAACACCTGCTGCCCATGGCTCAACTGAAACTCAATGCTAGCAGCCTGTCAGAGCGGAAATCTATCCGCTCACTGAACCGCCGTTGAGCGGCAAATTTTGTCTCAGTTCAAGGCTCTCTGGTGGCAAAGCCTCTCTCAGCGAAACCTGCGAATTGAGGGTCGCTTCATCATCGGCGGTCTTAAATGCTCTTGCCATGTTTCAAGTCTACAATCCATCTCGCTATCAGGCATAGCGGGTTCTCCGACAGGCTGCTAGGGCGCGAAGTAGCCCGACAGATCAATCACCAAATCCGTCGTTACATTTGAGGACTGCTTAAACGCGCCGTCCGCCTGGCCCAAGCCGACGATAAAGTGCCGGTTGACGACGGCACCGGCGTCGTAATTGGCCGTCGCCACGGTCGGTTGCGCGGCGCTGCTCGGCCAGAGCGTCAGGAAGCCGCCGCCCGCTGGGAAGACGACTGTCGCGTTGCCGACGACGCCCAGCGCAGTTGCCGGGATCGTCAATCCCTCGCACAGGCCGCGCGCCGCTTGCGTATAAACCTGTCCACCGTTGAGCGGCGCATTCGGTTTGAAACAGCCGGGGAAGGCCGCGTTGTTGCGCGTTTCCAGCAAGCGCACCGGATGCGCCAGTGGCGTGAACAGCAGGCCCGCGCCGTTCGCGTCCACGGCTTCGGTGCTGTAATACCCGATCACATCCACGACCAGATGCGTCGTTTGCGTGGTGAAGATTTTGAATTGCCTGCTGGGCGAAAGGCCCACAGTGAAAGGCCCGTTGACGATCTGGTTGGCGGTGTAATTGGAACTCGCCACCAATGGCGCCGTCGCCACATCCGCCGGATAGAGCGTCAAGTAGCCAATGCCCGCCGGGCTGACTGTCGTCGCATTGCCGACCACCGAACGCGCTGCCGCCGGAATGCCCGTGCAAGGCGTCGTTGCGGTTTGCAACGAGTCTGTTCCGCCCATCAGCGGCACGCCCGGTTTGACGCAACCGACCGGCTCGCCCGCGCGCGTTTCCAGCAAGCGCACCGGCGCGGGTAGCGCATGGAAATACAAGCCATTCGCCGCTGGTGGCGCGTAATAGCCCGTCACGTCCACGACCACTTCGCTCGTCATCTGCGCGAAGATGTTGAACGCGCCATCGCCCGCGCCCAGGCCGACCGTGAAGACGTTGTTGACGATTTCATTCGCGCCGTAATTGGTGCTCGCCACCGTCGGTTGCGTCGCGCCGCTCGGATACAGCGTCAAGTAGCCGCCCCCCGATTGCACCGTCGTGATATTGCCGGTGAGGGCTTGGGCGTTGGCGGGAATGCCACAGAAGTTGCGCGCCGCCTGCAAACGCGCCGTCCCGCCCGCAATCGGCGCATTCGGCTGGCTACACGCATTCGGACTCGCGCCGGTGCGTGTATCGAGCAAGCGCACCGGCGCGGGCAACGCGAAGAACTGCAAGCCCGCGCCGCTGACGATGACCGTGTACGCGCGCGTGCCCGTGCAACCATTGTTGTCCGTCGCCGTCACCGTAAAGCTGAACGTGCCCGCCGCCGTCGGTGTGCCGGTCAGCGTGCCCCCGCTCGCCAACGTCAAGCCATTCGGCAAACTGCCCGGCGTGACGGCAAAGGTATGCGGCGCGGTCCCGCCCGTCGCCGTCAGCGTTTGCGCATACGCCGTCCCGACAAAGCCATTCGCCAGCGTCACATTGGGCGGATTCACAATGATTGTCGGACATACAACAGTGACGGTATTGCTTGCAGTGTTATTGGCAGGGTTAGCATCTTCCAGTACATCTACGCGTACAGAGTTTGTGATGCTGGTTGGTGTGCCTACCCCGATATTGACGTTGAGTACGAGCGGCGGCAAGCCAGCGCCAGCGGCAATATTGGCGCTGTTAGAACAGAAAACATTGCGAGTACCGGTTCCCTGACAACTCCATCCCGTACCGCTGAAGCTTGCAAGTGTCAGACCATTTGGCAGCAAATCTCCAAACCGAGCCAAATGACCGAGCCCGCCAAGCGGCTGCGCTCCGACATTGCTCACTGTGATCGTGTAACTGCCAGTTCCACCAAGCACGAAATTGCCGCTGTTCGTCAGATTGACGGCTATATCCGGGAAACCTACCGGCAGCGTGTAAGAGGCGCTGGCTGCCAGCGTCCGGTAACTGAGGTTGTCGCATGCTGCATACGCATTGGCGTTGCTGCTGATGCCGGGGTTCGTATTGAGCGCCGCTCCGAGATAGGCGAAATCGTTGTTGAGGTTGTAGAACCTCATCCAGCCGGTGCGCCCGGCGGGAATGACCGTCTCGAAAGGCGGGGTGAGGTTGGGAAAGCCGTTTTGCAAAATGCTGAAGCGTTGCGGGCCAGTCGCGTTGAAAGAGTAGCTGTAGCCAACCTCGGCATCATCATAAAGGATGCCAAACAACGTACCGAGCGTTGCCGCGTTGCCGCCGAACGACAGATCGCCGCCCACACGATTCACGATCAACAACGTATCGTTACTGTCGCCCCGCGCTGTGATGTTATTCAACGCCAAGACACGCGGCGCGCGGTTATAACTAACGCCGTCAAAATTCAGCATCGTTGTTGGGCCACCGCAAGCGGCGGGCGTGGCTGTCAAGGCCGCAAAGGCGACAGCATTGAGCAGCCCCGCGTGTCCTGTGGCCAGTTTGAGGTAGGCGATTCCCGTCAGATAGTTGAAATTGACTGGGCAGCCGGTAGTTGCATCCACCGCCACCGCCATCAGATAACCACGCACATTGAAGAAAAAACCGGACACGAGAAATGACACCGTTTGCTTCGGCGCAACTTGCAGCAACAACCGCCCTGTCGCACCACTTACGCCGTCAACGACAAACATCCTCACCGCCACAGGGTTAGTGGCGTGTGTGTTGGTCAACCCGATTTCGGTATTCACGCCAGCCGCATTGCCGGACGAGTTAAAGAGGTTGTAGAAGAGCACGGAACCGGTTTTCTGATCGCTCATTTCCGAAGCCGGTGGAAACGGCTGGCCTGGGTTTTGCGCCAGCACGTTGGTTGTAGACAGGCTCCAAAGCAAAGTAAGAACCCACAGCGGCAACCAGATATTCTGTTTGGCAATTGGCATGCAACACATTTGATCTCCTTCAGTGAAAGGCGGTTTTGCGGTTGAATTATTGAAGTTGAGCACCCCGCCGCTGTCAGCAAATTGGCGCGGCAATGGGGATAATTAAACTGGTGCCGGCAGCGAGTGTGAGCTTGCGCAGGTGATTTCCTCCCGTGTAAGCCGTGGCTTGAGTGGCGCTATTCGCATTGAAGTTGAGCACTAAGCCGAACAGGCCAACTTCGCTGTCAGCGGCCAGTGTTAACCAGCCAAAACGGCCCGCCGGAATTAACTGTGTGTATGGCGGAATAGTACGCGGGAAAGTGTCGTCGAGCGTTTTCACGAGCAGTGTTGTGTTGTGGACAAAAGTGAACGGGGCGCTTTGATTGCCGTCATTCATAAGGGTGCCTGAAACCATACCGATAGAGCCGGTGGCAGGCGTGGTGAAATTGCCATCGGCGCGGGCGATAACCAGCATCGTTACATTGCCATCCGCCGTGCTCGTCAGTTTGTCCACGGCCAGCGTGCGCGGCAGGCGGTTATAGCTCACACCGTCAAAATTGAGTGTGGCGGTCGTGTTGCCTGCCACCCACGAGGTGGGAATGGCCGCAATGGCCGCAATGGCTTCGGCCTGATAGCTTGCGCGGTGGCCGCTGGCAAGCTTCACATTGGCTTCGCCTGAGAGAAAGTTGAGATTGAGCGGCTGCCCTTGCTGGCCGACCGCTATGGCAATCATCATTCCGGTTATGCTTGGGTCAACGTCAGAGGCTAGAAAACTTGCTGTCTGACTCTGTGTTAGGCAGATGTAAGCATCTATCACCGTTGAGTTGTTGTCGACGAAGAAGAGATGGCAAAAAACGTTCGACGTGCTGTGATTGGTGATCGCCAGCCGCGTGTTTTCAGCAGCGATGGAAAAAGCATCAGAGGTGTAATACGGGTAGACTAAAACTGAGCCGGTTTTTTGACTGCTAAGTTCCGCGCTCGGCGGTGGCGGCGAGCCAGGTTCAGCGGCCAGCGCGGGTATTGACGGTAAGCAAAGAAAGAAAGCGATACAGGCCATGCAAAGTGAGAATTTGAAGAGACGCATTCTGGTTTCCTCCTGAAAGTTGTACCAAGTAAGACGTTGCCACGTATAAGGGAAAGGCCGAATGGTTGCGGGCAAGGCGCAAATTACGGCGCGAAATAGCCTGACAAATCAAGCACCAACTCCGTCGTTGCCGCCGCGAACAGCTTGAACGCGCCGTCCGCCTGGCCCAGCCCCACGATGAAATGCCGGTTGACCACGTCATTCGCTTTGTAATTCGACGTCGCCACCGTCGGTTGCAGCGCGCTGTTCGGCCACAGCGTCAAGTAACCGCCGCTCACCGGGAAGACCACCGTCGCATTTCCCACCACCGCCAGCGCCGCCGCCGGAATGGTCAAGCTGTCGCACACTCCGCGCGCTATTTGCGTGTAGACCTGATTGCCGTTGAGCGGCGCGTTCGGTTTGAAACACCCTGTCAGGTTCGGTGGATTGGCGCGTGTTTCCAGCAAGCGCACCGGGCGCGCCAGCGGCGTGAAAAGCAGGCCCGCGCCGTTGGCGTCCACGGCGTCAGGACTGAAATAGCCGAGCACATCCACGACCAGTTCGGTCGTGTGCGTGGTGAAGATTTTGAATTGCCCGCTGGGCGAAAGGCCCACAGTGAAAGGCCCGTTGACGATCTGGTTGGTGCCGTAATTGGAACTGGCCACCAGCGGCGCGCTCGCCACATCCGCCGGATAGAGCGTCAAGTAGCCAATGCCCGCCGGCTCAACGGTTGTCGCATTGCCGACCACCGAACGCGCCGCCGCCGGAATGCCCGTGCAAGGTGTCGTCGCCGTTTGCAACGAATCCGCGCCGCCCACCAAGGGCGTGCCCGGCTTGACGCACCCGATGGGCTGACCGGCGCGCGTTTCCAACAAGCGCACCGGCGCGGGCAGCGGATGGAAGTACAGACCGTTGGTATTCGGCGGCGCGTAGTAACCCGTCACGTCCACGACCACTTCGGTCGTCATCTGCGCGAAGATGTTGAACGCGCCATCCCCCGCACCCAGGCCTACGGTGAAGACGTTATTGACGACCTCATTCGCACCGTAATTCGTGCTAGCGACAGTCGGTTGCTGCGCGCCGCTCGGATACAGCGTCAAGTAGCCGCCCCCCGATTGCACCGTCGTGATATTGCCGGTGAGCGCCTGCGCATTGGCCGGAATGCCGCAGAAATTGCGGGCAGGTTGCAATCTTGAGGTGCCGCCCGCAATCGGCGCATTCGGCTGGCTGCACGCATTCGGACTCGCGCCGGTGCGCGTATCGAGCAAGCGCACGGGCGCGGCCAGTGGATAGAACTGCAAGCCCGCGCCGCTGACGATGACCGTGTATTGGCGGGCACCCATGCAGTTATTCGCGTCCGTCGCCTTGAGCGTGAAGGTGAATGTGCCCACCGTCATTGGCGTGCCGCTGAGCACACCCGTGGCAAGATTCAAACTCAACCCGCTGGGCAAGGCGCCCGCACTGACGCTCCAGGTGATCGTACCCGCGCCGCCTGTTTGGTTGAAGGTTTGGCTGTAGGCGACGCCGCTGAAGCCGTTGGTTGCGGTCGCCGGGCTGACGCTGATGGTTGGACAGGGCATGGGATTGATGGTGAGCGAGTACTGCCGTTCGCCCACGCAGCTATTGGCATCGCTGACGCGCACCACAAAAACAAACGTCCCCGTAGCCGTGGGCGTGCCGGTCAGCGCGCCCGTGCCGGAGTTGAGCGTCAGCCCGCCTGGCAAGTCGCCGCCGGGATTGCTCCAGGTGAGCGCGCCCGTCCCACCCGTTTGCGTGAAGCTCTGATTGTAAGCCTGGCCCAGCGTGGCAAGCGGCAAGGTAGGATCAAGCGGGCTGACGTTGAGCGTTGCGCAAGTCACGCTCAAGCCGTACTGCCGCTCGCCAAAGCAACTGTTTGCATCGGTCGCCCGGATGGTGAAATTGAACGTGCCAGTAACCAGCGGCGTGCCCGCCAGCACTCCCGTGTTCGCATTGAGCGTCAGGCCGCCGGGCAGCGTGGCGGCGCTGATCGTGTAAGTGATCGCGCCAGTGCCGCCCGTTTGCGTCAACTGCTGACTGTACAACTGACTGACCTGCCCATTCGGCAAGGTCGGCGGATTGACCGTCAGCGGCGGACAGTTAATTACCAGCACGTAAGCTTGCGTGCCCATGCAATTGTTCGCTGCCGTCGCTTTGACCGTAAAGTTGAAGGTGCCGCTTTGGGCCGCTGTGCCGGAGAGCGTGGCCGTTGCCGCGTTGAACGTCAGTCCGCTGGGTAGCGTGCCGGTCAAGCTGAAGGTAATTGGGCCAGTGCCGCCTGTCTGAATGAAAGTCTGGTTGTAGGCCGCGCCAATGGTGCCGTTCGGTAGCGTGGGCGGGTTGATCGTGATGGCGGGGCAAGGCGCGTCTACCACCCGGCATTGCGAAAACTCCGAAGTGTTGTTGGCCGCATCGGTCGCCGTCGCGGTAATCAAGCTGCCGCTGGCAACCGCGGTAGCAAGTGTCGCATTGATCGCGGTATTGCCGTTGGCATCGGTCGTCACCGTGGTTTGACCGAGGAAGACCTGGCCTTCGCCATTGCCCGAACTGTCGCAGGTCGCGTTCGAGAAGAATTGAATCGTGAAGGTTGTGTTGGCCGTGCTGTTGAGCGAGCCGCTGATGGCCGTGCTGGCGCCGTTGCTGGAAGCCGCTGTCAACACAGGGAAGTTTTGCAGATTGTTCGGGCCTGTGTCGCCGTCGCCGGTGTCATTCGCCGTGATGCCGTTGCCATGAAAATCAATGCCCAACCCGTTGTTCGTATGGATCGAGTTACTCAGAATTGCATTGCCGACGGAGAGGCCGTCCATTAACAAGCCGGTAGCGGTATTGCCTGATATGAGATTGCCTTCGCCCGCCGCCGTGCCGCCAATCTGATTGTTGGACGCGCCGTCTGTAACCATTATCCCTCTCTGATTGCCGAGCGCCGCCGTGCCGGTCGCATTGGTGCCGAAGTAATTGCCTTTGATCAGATTGCTGAACGCATTTCCCGCGATGTAGAGGCCACGCACATTGGCGGAGCTGACGTTGCCTGCGCCCGCGCCGCCGATGAGATTGTTTGAGCCATTGATGATGACGATGCCGTTGTCTGTGTTACCTAGCGCGGCTGTGCCGGCGGCATTGGTTCCGACAAAGTTGTTTTGCACTGTATGGTTGTTAGTGTTGTTGATGTAGATGCCTGCCACGTCATTACCGGAAACCACGTTGCGAGCGTTGGCTGTGGGGCCGCCGATGAGGTTGCCAGTTGTGTTGTCCGACAGTTCAATACCGACGAAACCATTTCCCAGATCGCTTGTGCCCGCCGCATTCGTGCCAATGTAATTGCCCTGCACAGTATTGCTCGAGGTTTGGATGTAAACGCCGGTGCCACCATTGCCGGATATGACGTTACGCGTGTCTGTGGTAGTCCCACCGACCTTGTTCCCGTTGGCGTTCACGGTTATCAACACGCCGTATGCCGAGTTCCCGATCGCTGCCGTACCTGTCACATCAGTGCCAATGTAGTTGCCCTGAATCAAATTGCTCGTTGCGTGTGCTTGACTAAGTATCACACCGCCTTCGTTGTTGCCCGAGAGCAGATTGCCCGCACCCACAGCCGTGCCGCCAATCAGGTTGTTAGGAGAATTGAAACTCCTTACACCGACTCTCCCGTTGCCAAGGTCTGTTGTGCCAGCAACGTCAGTGCCGATGTAATTGCAACTGACCGTACTGCCGCCGAGGCCATGCAACAACACACCGTCGCCCAAGAAACGATTGATGACCAGACCCCGCACTGTACTGTAACCACCCAGAATATAAAGCGGTGACTCACCACCGCCCGCACCAGCGCCGCTCAATTCGATCTTCAAGCCGCCAAGCGTGGTGCAACTCGCACCCGGCTGGGTCGTGCCGTCAATGATGATCTGATCGTAAATGACGGGCAGCGGCGAGAGCGGGCTGATGGTGTGCGGCCCGGCGCCGGGTATGTTGAAGGCGATCATATCCGTGCCGGTTCCGCGCGCGCAGTCGGTGGAGCCTGTCTGATTGTCGTTGTTGGCGTTGATGAGCGCCTCGCGCAAGGTACAAGCTCCGTCATTCGCTACGATGTCCGACGTGCTGTTGACGGTGATGGTCGTGCCGGGCCGCGAACCGGCTTGAAAGACGATGACCCGCTGCCCCGCGATGGTCAAGGTGCCGCCGCGCGGCCTCCCCGTGTTTGCGGCGACGGTGAAGAGTGTCATCCCATTGCCGCTGCCGTTTGTGCCAGAAGTGATCGTAATCCAAGCCGTATTGCTCACGGCAGTCCAAACACAACCGGTTTGTGTCGTGATGTTGATCGAGGCATTGCCACCAGCCGTGCTGAAGCTAGCGCTCGTTGGCGCAAGCGTGAAGTTGCATGCCGGATTGATGACCAGCGTGTAAGCGCGTTCGCCAAAGCAAGTATTGGCGTCAGTCGCGCGGACGGTGAAATTGAACGTCCCGGCTGCGTACGGGATGCCAGTCAGCGCGCCGGTCGCGGCGTTAAGCGTCAACCCGTTCGGCAAAACGCCATTGCTGAGGCTGAAGGTGATGGTGTTGCCGCTCCCTGTTTGCGTGAAGGTTTGATTGTATTGCGAACTGGTCGCGCCGCCCGGCAGCGCAGGATTCGCCGGATTGACAGTGATCGTTGGACAATTCGAGCTTTGCGTCACGGTGTAAACCTGCCCCGCGATGGCAATCGTGCCGGTGCGCGCATTGCCGGGGTTGGCCGCGACTGTGTAAGTGACCGCGCCGCTGCCATTGCCAAGTCGCCCGCCTGTGAGCGTGATCCACGGCTCATTGCTCGACGCGAACCATTTGCAGCCCGTGGTGCTGGTTACATTCACGCTGCTATTGCCGCCCGCAGCGGCAAACGATTGGCTGGTTGCCGCGAGCGTGTAATTGCAAGTGTTCGATTCGTAGAGGCCAAGCCCGGCTTGGATGGCCGCATCCCAATCGCCCGTGAATTGCCACCAATTTGTCATGCGATTGGCGCCGTGCGGGATGACATTCCCCCGCCCGGGCATGGCCTGCATCCAGTAGATATACCAATGCGCTTCAGCCAATGCGCCCGGCGTATCGCCAGGGGGCCAGGCGTAGGGAAGGTTCTGCCAACGCGTGAAGTTCATCAGCGTTTTGACGCCGGTATTCGCTGGATTCCAGTCCTCGATGTCCGACAACACCTGCCCCGGATTCTCCCAATCATAATCGAAGCGGGCGTTGGGCGGATGGTGGGTATCGCCGCTACGGCCCGGCTGGAAGCCATTGGCGTCATTGCCGACGAACTGCCTGACGAACAAATTGGTGTTGCCGTCTTGCAGCAAATTGGCGTGACTGTAGATAGATTCCAGTTGATGTCCGTGATTGTGGGTGGTCTGGTGGACGCCACCGCCAAAGTTGAGGCCGTAGGTTACGTAGGTTCGATTGAAGACCGGTTGATCGTTGTTGGTGCGATAGCTGTTTGAGACATCGCCCGTGGTGGGGCTGGACATATTCGATTCGTTCGGCACGATCCGGCCAAAATGGTAGTGCCAAATCCAGAATTCTTTGACGCCAAGTTGATTGACCAATTGTTCGCCGCCCCAACGCGCCAGAATCTGGTTGTAATCCGGAAAGTATTCGTTCGCATTCAGCGCGAACCCCGGCGGAATGTCTTCATAAACCGTGATGATCTTGACGACCTGATAGCCCAACGTGGCTGACGCGGTGGGATTGCCATAACCACGAAATCTACTCCCTTCTTCGAGCATGAACTTATGCTGCCTCTCGATTCTTTCTACTCTGGGTTTTATCTCTGACAGTGGATCATTGAGACCGCAAATCGCCGGACTCAGGTTGAGGCCATCGGTGGTCGGCAGATAGCGAATGATGACCACCGGAACCTTGTAAAGATAGTTGCTCGCGGGCGTGGCGAGGTAAGGGTCAATTGATTCTTCAACGGCGGGCAAGGGCGGAGCGAAGACATTGATGGTGAAACTGGCTGAAGCGCCGCCCAGGGTTCCCGTCAAGACCGCGCTACCAGGCGCGAGGGCTTTGAAACGGCCCGATGCAACTTCGAGCAGCGCCACCCCCGGATCGGAACTCGACCAACTCGCTGACAAAACCGGTAACGATAAAGTTCCGACATTGGTGTTGGCGGTGATGGTTGGGTTAATCCACCAATACCAGGTCGGCCACAATTCAATCGCAGTCGTGACCGGGTTCAAAGCCCAGCTATTCACCGTCACGCCTTCCACCAGCCGATTCGAAATCTCTTGCGGCGAGCGAACGGCGTTACTGATGCGCAGGTTGTCCACCACTGCATTTGCGTACCCGCCCGCCCCATCACCGCCGATCTGGAACGTCGTGCTGCTGATCGCCGGCAGATTGATCGTGAAGCTGCGCTCGTCCTTCAGCACGCCGTCAATGAAAACCTGCAAGCGTTTGCTGGTGTTGCTCCAGGTGAAGGCGAGGTAGTGCCATTGATTGGCTTGCCAGTTGCTGATATTGAACGCCGAGCCGACTTCCGCCGCCCCGCCAAAGCGGTTGAGCAACACTTTCAGATTGTTCGCGGCATCCTTGCCAATCAGCATCCCGCCGCCGCCGCCGTATGACAGGAAAAAGTGGTCTTGATTGTCGTTGCCGTTCCAAGTCGGCTTCACCCAGCATTCAAACGTGCCTTCGGTGGCGTTGATGTTATTCGCGGCGGCGTAAAAAAGCTGATTCGGATTCGGCAACAGCGCGCCCTGATTGCTGACGCCAGTCTGAAAGCTCGTGCCAGTGGCGGTGGTTGGCGTCTCGCCACCCTCGCCATTTAGTGAATTGTCAAAGCGCAAGACCAGCAGGTCGCTGGCGTCCCGCGTTTCTATCGCGCGGACGGGCTCGGACGGTACCGCCGTGCTCTTGGCGCGGACGGTTTTTACCGGGCTGTACTGCCAACCCCAAAACGACACTACCAACGCCAGCACGGCCAGCGACCCACTTGCGAATTGGTATTTCCTGTTAATGGTCTTCACGATGCTCCTTTTCTGACTGTTGAAGTGAACCGCAACGACGGCGGTGCCTCTGGCCCGCGAGCTTGTGCGCCGCTGCTGCTCGCTGACTGTGATTGCAAGTTTGGCCGCACTGCTCATCTGTAAATTTGCGCTACTGTTGCGCGGCGGGTTCAATTGCGCCGTGCATGATAGAGAACCGCAATTCGCGCGGCAAAGCGGACATTGCCGGGGATTTTTTTTGAGAAAGCTTCTGGTGGCATGGGAAAGTACGAAAGGAGTTGAAAGGATACGAAAGTCGCGGGGCGTGGGAAGTTTTTCAGGGACGTGCTTGCACTTCCGCTGCGGTCGCCGCGCGCCAGAGCCGCACCGTCTGGTCGCGCCCGCCCGTAATCAGCAACTGGCCATCGGGGGAAAAGGCCAGCGAAGTAACAAAGTCCTTGTGCCCCTTGAGCGTCAGTAATTCCACGCCGGTCTCGACTTCCCAAATACGGAGAGTGCGGTCTTCGCTGGCGGAAGCGAGGCGTTTGCCATCGGGCGTGAATGCGACCCCGGTCACATCTCTGGCGTGTCCAATCAGGGTGCGCAACTCGCGGCCTGTCGCCGCGTCCCAAAGCTTCACCAGGTGATCGGAACTGCCGGTCGCGATCAGTTTGCCATCCGGCGAAAACTTGACCGTGTTGACGGGGTAGGTGTGGCCGGACAGCCGGAACAGTTCGCGCCCGTTGGCCGCGTCCCAGACCTTGGCGAGCGCGTCGTAACCGCCCGACACCAGCCGCCGCCCATCGGGCGAAACGTCCACCGCCAAGGCCAGGAACTCGTGCGCGTTGATCGTCAACCGTTCACGTCCGCTCGGCACATCCCACAATTTGACGGTCTGATCGCCCGCCGTTACCAGCCATTGGCCATCGGGTGAAAAGGCCGCGCCGGAAACTTGACCGCGATGCCCGCCCCACGAATTGACGAGCGCGCCAGTGGCGAGGTCGCGCAGGTCAACGAACGTAGTGGTCTCTGCACCAAGACCCGCCTTGCCGCCAGCGGTCAACAGCCAACGGCCATCGGACGAAAACAGCACGCAGTAGTGCGAGATATTTTTCTGATAAGCGCCGCTCTCTTTGAGTTCAGGCAGTTGCCACACCCTTGTGCGCGAGCCGCCGGTCGAAGCGATCAGCCTGCCGTCCGGCGCGACGGCCACGGCGTTAATTTCGGATGGTGATTGGTTGACGGTTGACGACTGTCCGAGCTTATCCACATCCCAGAGCGTGGTGCCGCCGAACTCGCTCGTCGCGATGATGTAATCCGGCACTTGACTCGGCAGGAATGCGATGGAAGCGATTTCTGCGTCACTGAAACTTTTGATGAAACTGGCGCCTGTGCTCAGCTCCCACAAACGCAGCTTGCTGTCGTTGCCGCGCGAAGCGAGCAGCTTGCCGTCCGGCGAAAAAGCCACACTCCAGACGATGTCGTTGTGCGCAGCGAACTCGCGCAGCAGCTTCAGGCTCTTGACTTCCCAAAGGCGGACGATCCCATCACGCGGCGCGCCCGCCAACAGCGTCCCGTCCGGCGAAAAAGCGAACTGCTGCAATGCCGATGAAAGCTCAAGTGCGCCGAGTTGCCGAAAACTGCCGGTCTCCAGCAAGGTCAACTGGCCTAACGGATAAAGCGATTTCGCATTGGCAATAGCCAGCACCTTACCGTCGGGCGAAAAAGCCACGTCGCGCACCCAATTTTCGCGTTGCTCGAAGTGCAAAAGACGGCCGGTCGCCACATCCCAAACCTTGGCAGTGGCTTCAATGCTGCCCGTCGCCAGTAATTTGCCGTCCGGCGAAAGTGCGACAGTGTTAACACTTCGGTCGTGGGCTTTGATTTCGCTCAGCAAACGTCGCGTGGCAATGTCCCAGACTCTGGCGACGCCGGTGGTGCGCCCACCCGCCGCCAATCGTTTACCATCGCGCGAAACGTCCAGATCCGCGATCCAATCCTGCTGGTCGGAAAAGAGTTCTTTCAAATGTCTGGTGCCCAAATCATAGGTGGCGATTTTGCCGTCGCGCGAACGGACAAACAGCCTCTGGCCGTCTGGCGCGAGGTCGCCGTTGAAGTCATAGCCGGGATGGCGCAACAACGTTTGCCCGGCGTGTGCGGCGTGCCACAACAAATACCACTCAAAACCACGCCAGTCGTCGCCAGCCTCCGCTTCTGCCGTCGGCTGGTGCTTTGCAATCAGTTCGCGGACGCGGGCCAGATTACCCTCGTTCAATTCCTGCCCGGCCTGCCGCATATCGGCGGCGTAAAGCTCGCGCCGCTGCGCGCGTTCGCGCGCTTGCGAGGCCCGCAATTGCCAAAATGTCACGAGCGCGCCAACAATCAAGGCCAACAACAAGGTGCTCGCCGCCGCAACAAATGGCTTATTGCGCCCGACATACTTGCCCGCGCGATAACGCCACGTCGCCGGACGCGCCGTCACCGGCTCGCCGTTCAAATGCCGTTGCAGATCGTCGCTCAATTGTTCGACCGTTGGGTAACGCTGTGCCGCCTCTTTTCGCAACGCCTTGAGTACGATGTTATCCAGGTCGCCGCGCAGGGCAGCAGGCTGAAGTGGGACAGGCACGCCTTTTATCCTTTCGCCTTCATCTTTTTTCAGCCTTTCGACTATGACTGCACTGGGCCGGGGTGGGTCGTCTTCGCAAACGGCGCGCATCTGTTCCGGCGGCGTGGTGGCCTCTGCGCCGTAGGGCCGGACGCCGGTCAGCAGTTCGTACAGCAGCACGCCCAGGCTGTAAACATCGCTGGCCGTCGTGATCGGTTCGTTGCGAATCTGTTCGGGGCTGGCGTAAAGCGGCGTGAACGGTTGCTGGCCGGTACCCGTTAATGTCATGTCTTGGGCACTGCGTTCCAGCAGTTTGGCGATGCCGAAATCCAGCAGCTTGGGTGTGCCACCCTTTCCATCAATAGAAGCCGTGACCATGATGTTCGACGGTTTGAGGTCACGGTGGATGATGAGGTTCTGATGCGCGTATTGCACGGCGGCGCAAATCGCGCGGAACAGCGCCAAGCGGGCGGGGATGGTCAGTTGTTGCGTCCGGCAATAGGTGGTGAGGGGCTGGCCTTCGACGTATTCCATCACCAGATAATGCCAGCCTTCCGCCGTCGCGCCGCCATCCAGCAAGCGGGCGATATGCGGATGATCGAGCCGCGCCAGAATCTCGCGTTCCTGCTTGAAACGCAGCAAGGCTTCGCTGCCAAAGCCGGGCCAGACCAGTTTGATGGCGACCTGTTGCGTGTACGTGCCATCGTCCCGTTCGGCCAGCCAGACGGTGCCGCCGCCGCCCTGACCCAATTCGCGCAGCAGGCGGAACGCGCCGAGTTGCCGCCCCGGTGTGAGTAGCGGCATGGTGACGGCTTGCACGCCCAACAGTTCGGCGGCGGATTGCGCTTCGAGAAATTCCGGCTGGGCGGCTTGCGAATGCAACAGCCTTTCGACTTCGGCGCGCACCGCTGCATCGTCCGAGCAAGCGTGCGCCAGCCAGCGCGTTTGGGCGGCTGGGGGTAAGTCGAAGGCTTCGTCAAACAGGTCTTTAATGCGTTGGTGCTGTGCAGGCGTCATTGCAAGAGTCATGGGGGCAGTTTCACTCTTTCACGATTCGGCGGCGGCGGCAAGGTGCGGCGGTCGCTGGTCTGTAAACCGCAAAACGACGTGGGAACCGGACACGCGCGCGAAAAAATTTGGTGAGGTCGTTTTATGCCGTGCCGAGAACAACAAAAACAAGGCGCGCGCTGTACCGTAGGTTGTCTAACCTGCGGAACGTTTCAGCGGCAGACCGTCTGGGATTACTTGCAGGCTCTCCTGCCGAGTCACCCGCAGGTTGGACAACCTACGGTACATTTTCCGGCAACGGCCCACGAGCGTATAGTGGCACTCCCCACGCAGCCCAATTCTGCTTATGACCGAATCACCGAAACTACCAGAGTTCGCTGATGTCGAAATTACCTTGCTCCTGCAACGGTATCGGCAGGGCGACACTGAAGCGCTGCATCAATTGTTGCCATTCGTGTATGGCGAATTGAAACGCTTGGCGCACTATTGGCTGCGCGCACAGCCACCGCTGGGCGCGGAATTGTGGCAGCCGACCGCGCTGGTCAATGAACTCTTCGTGAGCCTTTTCGCTGGCCCGCCCCCGCAGTGGAATGACCGCCAGCATTTTTTCAACACCGCCAGTTTGCGCTTGCGCGCGCTGCTGATTGACGAAGCCCGGCGCAATCGGGCCGACAAGCGTGGCGGCGGTGTGCCGCTGCTGTTGCTGGATGACGCGCAGGGCGCGGTTGCCACGCAGACACGACAAGCGGAATTGCTGGCCTTGGACGAGGCGTTACAGGCGTTGGCAGAGCATTACGCGCGTCCCGCCAAAGTCGTCGAGCTGCGCTTCTTCATGGGTTTGTCGGTTACTGAAACGGCGCAGGTCCTGGACGTGAATGAACGGACAGTGCGCCGTGATTGGGAGTTCGCCAAAGGCTGGTTGCTGGCGTATTTGAAACGCGGGCGCGCGTGAGCGGGAATTCAACCAGGCAACTGAAAACGGGCCGCTGCAAAAGCGGCCCGTTCGTTTATGTTCAGCAGAGAAGTTTTATTCAGCCACGAGACGTCAGGGTTTGTCGGGCGTTTTGTAGGTGTTATCACTGGGACGTTTTGGCTTGGGCTGTTCGGTTGACTCGCCTGGTTTGGCCGTCTTCTCGGCTTCCTCGCTGGAACCTTCGCGGCGTTTGAGCACCGGGCGGTTGCCTGATTCGGTCGGCGTGGCGTCCGTTGAGTCCGCCCCTTCGCGCCGTTTGAGCACGGGGCGGTCAGACGATTCATTGCTCGTTGCGTCGCCGTTGTCGTCCCCTCTGTCGCTGGAAGTCTGTGGACGGCGTTTGAGCGTCGGGCGCTTGGCATCGGCATCGGCGTTGATCGCGCGCGTCGAGGACGACGACGCAAGGACGCGGTTTTTCACGTCTTTGAATTCCGACGTGCTCAATTGGTATTCGCCGCGCTCGGGGAACTTGGCGACTAAGGCCTGCACGGCGGTAATGCGGTCACCGGTGTAGGGGTGAGAACTGAACAGCTTGGACAGCGTGCCCGGTTTGCGTTTGTCGCGGGCTTTCAGCTTTTCAAAGAAGCTGGCCAGCGCTTGCGGGTCGTAACCGGCGGCCCACATGTATTGCGCGCCCAGCCGGTCGGCTTCTTTTTCAGCGCCGCGCGAGAATTTCAAAAAGCCCAGCGGAATCGCCAAGCCCGCCGCTTGCTGAATCGCATATCCGCCGATGCCGCCCAGAAAGATCAACGGGATCGAAGCGTAATTGATGAGCGTGCCTTTCGACGCCTGTTCGACGCCGTGCCGTGCGGCGACATGGGCGATTTCGTGCGCCATCACGCCCGCGACTTCGGCTTCGTTGTCGGCGGCTTCGAGCAAGCCGCGATTGACGTACAGGAATCCGCCCGGCAAGGCGAAGGCGTTCACTTCTTCGGAATCAATTACTTTGACCGTGAAGGGCACCTTGGCGTCGGAGTTGAGCACCAGGTTTTGCGTGATGCGGTTGACGAACTCATTGATGAACGGATCGGTAATCAGCTTCGATTGCTGATCCACTTCCATGGCGAACTGGCGACCCAGCGCGACTTCTTTTTCGAGCGAATAAAAATTGATGCTCCCCTTGTTGAGTTCGCGTTTGCCAATCAACAGCGGGTTGTCTTTGTCGTCTAGTTTGTCTTTGAGTTGCGGTCCAGCTTGCGCTGTGGATTGCGCCGATGCGGATGTGACAGCGAGCGCGCCGGCAAACAACAGCGGCACGGCGCGGCGGAAAATCTTCTTGAACATCTTCATCTCCTTTTTGGCCCCACTCCTTGGTTCGGAGTTGATAACAACAGCAGCCTTAACGTCGGCAGTATAGACCCAGAGCGCGGCCTTAGAGCAACTCTCGGGGCATTTGGTTGACTGAAAGAACGTTAAATACGGCTCATTGCCGCTTGAGCCACTGGTGTAGGCAGTGTAGCATTCGCCGCGCTTTTGCATTCCCGACCAACAATCCATCAATACAAGGTGGCAACACAAGGCGGCAACACAAGGCGGATCATCGCATGTCATCATCAGCGAATTCTGAAGCGGATTCTGTCAGTACGCTTACGCCCGCCCAACGGCGGCAGGCGCGGCTCGTGCTGCTGGGCAAATGGGCCATCGTGCTGCTGACCGGCGCGGCCGTTTACGCAATGCCCACGCCCAGCGGCATCAGCGATGCGTCGTGGCGTTTGCTGGCGATTTTTCTGGCGACCATCGTCGGTTCGATTGTGCGGCCCGTGCCAGGCGGTGCGATGGTGGTGCTAGGCCTCGTGGCCGTGATGCTGACCAAAGCCATGCCGCTCAGCGAAGCGGCTATCGCCATCGTTTCACCTGATCCGGCCAAGCCGGATTGGAAGGCGATTGAGGCCTTGCGGCTCAAGTCCACGTTGGGCGGTTATGCCGAGCCGGTCGTATGGCTGGTGCTGGCGGCGTTTTTTATGTCGCGCGCGATGATCAAGACGGGGCTGGGCCGCCGCATCGCGCTGCTTTTCATTCGCGCCATCGGCAAAAGCTCGCTGGGCCTGGGCTACGCGCTGGTCGGCACGGATTTTTTGCTGGCGACGGTCGTGCCGTCGAATGGCGCGCGCTGCGGCGGCATCACCTTCCCAATTGCCAAAAGCATCGTCGAAACCTATGACTCGCGGCCTGGCGCGACGGCGCGCAAGCTGGGCGCGTTCTTGATGACCTTCATCTATCAATGCGAAGTCATCATCTGCGCGACCTTTCTGACCGGGCAGGCCGGCAATCTGGTGATTCGTAAACTGGCGCAGCAGGCGACGCAGATTGATCTGAGCTACAGCCGCTGGTTTATCGGCGCGATTGTGCCGAGCCTGGTTTCCTTGGCCGTCACGGGCTTGCTGCTCTATCGCATCTTTCCGCCGGAAGTCACGCATACACCCGCCGCGCGTGAGTTCGCCCAGAACGAATTGGGCAAGCTGGGCCGGGCTTCGCTGCACGAACGCATCACGCTGGTGATCTTCGTCTTGATCGGGTTGCTGTGGGGCACGACCAGCCGTTTGCACAGCGTTGATTACGCGGTGGTCGCGCTGGTCGGCATTTGCGCGTTGTTGCTGACGGGCGTGCTGGTGTGGGACGACCTGGTGACCGAACACGCGGCCTGGGACGTGTTCATCTGGTACGGCGGCATGGTGCGCATGGCCGAAGCCTTGGGCGAGACGGGCATTACCAAAAAATTCGCCGAGAGCGCCGGCCAATTTACCGCCGGCTGGAAGTGGGGCGCGGCGCTGGCGGTGCTGGCGCTGCTTTACTTTTTCGCGCACTACGCCTTTGCCAGCATCACGGCGCACGCGCTGGCGATGTTCACGCCCTTCCTGATCGTCGTGATCGCGGCGGGCGCGCCGCCAGCCTTGGCTGTGTTGATGCTGGCGTATTTTTCAAACCTGTCGGCGGGGTTGACGCATTACGGCACGACGCCGGGGCCGATCTATTTCGGCGCGGGTTACGTGTCGCAACAAAAGTGGTGGCAGTTGGGTTTGATTGCCGCGCTTCCCAATATCTTGATCTGGGCGAGCGTGGGGTTGTTGTGGTGGAAGCTGTTGGGCTGGTGGTAGGCTGAGGACGCTATGAATTTATCCGAATTGCCTATTTCACTGCGCGACAGTTTTGCGCAAACGCCGGAAGTCTTGGGCGGTAAATTGCGCTTGCCAGGCACGCGCATCTCGGTTGAACAGGTGTTGGAATTGCTGGCAGCGGGCGTTTTGCCTGAAGAGATTGTGCAGTCATTTCCATCGTTGACCGAACAAGATGTCGCGTCGGTTGAGGGTCTCATCGAAACTGAAGCGGAGAACGAACGCCTGCTCGCCATCGTCGAAAAGATGATGCACCGCGACCTGTCACTGGAAGAAGAGCGGCTTTTCAATTTGCTGGTCAAGCTGATCGAGGATTTCGAGGCGCGGCAGTATCCGATGGGCGAGAGCGCGCCGCACGAACTGCTGCAATTCCTGTTGGAACAGCGCGGCCTGCGCCAGCGCGACATCGTGCCGTTGCTCGGTTCCAGCGGCGTCGCCTCCGAAGTCATCAACGGCAAGCGCGCGATCAGCAAAGCGCAGGCGAAAAAGCTGGCCGAGTTTTTCCATGTTTCAGTTGAGGTGTTTGTGTAATCCGGCTAAGACGGTAATCCATTGCCGTGGATTGCGATCAAGCTAAATAGCTTTGCGCTGACATTCAATCCACAACGTGCGCCTTGCTTAACAGCCAATAAAGACGCGGTGTTTCGCCGCTTTTCCGAAAAGCCAGCCAGAAAATTCAGGATTTTGCACGGGCCGCGCGGCCCGCTCCTTGCCGCCGTGTTTCCCTCCAAGTCTTAACTCTTTCGCAGCGGCAAGCTTGCCGTTGCGAGGAACTGTGCCCGCACGAGTTGGAATGGAAGTTGCTTTGTTCAACCACGTGCGCTGATGCCACACCGCTGATAGCCAACCGGCTGCGTTGGCAGCCAGCAGCTTGAATTTCCACGTGCTTGGAATCAGCGCACCAGGTTTCGTTTCACAATCCTGCAAGTTCTAACTGCGTTGCGCACGCGTGGCAGGGCCGCGCCAGTGTTGGCTTGAAGTGTGTCCGCCGCGCGCCGCACCCATTTTCCAGAGGAGGAGTCCAAATGAAGAGACAGACTTTTACATTGCTGAGCGCTTGGCTGGTGGCTGTGCTGTTGCTGGTGTGCGGCCAAACGGTATCGGCGCAGATCATTCGCGGCGCTATTGAAGGCAGCGCGGTTGATCCCACGGGCGCGGTCATTCTTGGCGCAAACGTGACGCTGCAAAATGTGGCGACCGGCGCTGAGATCAAAGGCGCGACCAATGAACGCGGCGCGTTCACCTTTCAAAACCTGGAAGCGGGCAGCTACCGCCTGACCGTCGAAAAGGGCGGCTTCCGCAAATACCTGGCAAAAGAAGTCACGGTCAAAGTCGGCAACGTCACGCCGGTGCTGGCCACGTTGGAAGTCGGCGACACCAATCAGGTCGTCGAGGTCACTTCGTCCACATCGGACGCTTCGGTGGACACGTCGCGTTCGACAGTGGACGGCGTCATCACGGCCAAGCAAATTGACAACCTGCCGCTCAACGGCCGCAACTTCCTGGACTTGGCGCAACTCGAACCGGGCGTGCAAACGCGCGACGGCGGCGATTTCGATCCGACCAAGAATCAATTGGCGGGCGTTTCAATCGGCGGGCGCAGCGGGCGTTCGACGCGCATTCAAATTGACGGCGTGGACATCACCGATGAAAACGTCGGCACCACCACGACCAATATCTCGAACGAATCCATCCAGGAATTCCAGGTCAGCCGTTCGACGCTCGACGCCAGCACCGACCTGACCACCAGCGGCGCAATCAACATCGTGTCGCGCAGCGGCTCCAATCAATTTCATGGTTCGGGCTTTGGCCTCTTCCGCGACGCGGCCTATGCCGCTGATTTGCGCTTGGACAAAACGACGCCGACGACTGAGAAACCGCCCTATGAACGCCAGCTTTTTGGCGGACGCATGGGCGGCTATCTGATCAAGGACAAACTTTTCTGGCACGCCGAGGTCGAACGCAACCGGCAGAACGGCCAGCAATTCACCGCCGTGGCAGCCTTCCCGCAATTCACCGGCAATTTCGCCGTGCCGTTGCGCGAAACCATCGGTGGCGGGCGCGTGGATTACCGCCTGACCCAGAACCTCAAAGCGTTTTACCGCTTCAATCACAATCACAATTCGGGTGTGACGGGCTTTGGCAATATCAATCTGGCGGCCTTTGCCAATCAGAACCAGACCAACAGCCACGTGACGGGGTTGGATTATTCCGCCGCGCGTTGGACGCACTCAGGCCGCTTCAGCTATTTGAATTTCAACAACGGCATCGTGGATGGCAACGCGGCGGCCGGTACGCCGGTCACGCTCGACCCCGCGGGCAAGCCGTTGCTGGTCGGCATCGTCGGCCAATTGCAAGTCGGCCCGAATCCGCTGGCCCCGCAGAATACCTTTCAGGACAATTTTCAGACCAAGTATGACGGCAGCTTCGTGACCGGCAATCACACCTTGCGTTTCGGCGGCGCTTACAACGCGCTGCGCAGCGGCGGGCTGGCCAGCTTCTTTGCCAACGCCGTGCGCATTCGCGGTTCGTACAACGCGACGACCATCGCCTTCGCCAATGCCAACGGGGGCGCGAGCAATCCGCTCAACTTCCCGCTGCTCAACATACGCTTGGGCAACGGCCTAGGCTTTGCCAGCGAGAACCCGGCGCACGGGCTGCCGTTTGGCGGTTTTGACAACAACCGGCTGGGCTTTTACGCGCAGGACTCGTGGCGCGTGCGGCGCAACATTTCGGTCAATGCAGGGTTGCGTTATGTGTTTGACAGCAACCTGGCGAACAACGATCTGGCGCGCACGCCGAAGCTGGCCGAGTTCAGTTCGACGCTCGCGGGCAAGGTCAAGAATCCGGCGGCCAATTTCTCGCCGCAACTCGGCTTCGCCTGGGATCTGCGCGGCAACGGCAAGACGGTGATCCGCGCCGGCGCGGGACTGTTTTACGAAACGAACATCATCAACAACGTTTACTTCGACCGCCCGCTCAATCTGCCGCCGGGGCTGGGCAATGACACGCCGATCCTCAACGCGGGCGCGCCGATCCTGCTCGATCCGGCGACGGGGCGTTGCCTGTTCGACATCACGCGCTACAACGCGACGCCGGGCAATTGCACGGGCGGCGTGCGGCTGTTGGGCCAACCGCTCAAGAACGTGATCGCCGCCGCGCAAAACATTCAGGCGGCATTCCAGGCGGCGACCGCCGCGTTGGCCGCGAATTATTCGGCGACCAGCGGCCCCTCGCAATTCGAATTGTCGCTCGACACGCCGGGCGGCGCGGCGCTGGTTTACAACGATTACAAACGCCCTTACGGCATGATGTTCAACGTCGGGTTTCAGCACGAATTGCGGTCGGGGCTGGTGTTGAGCGTGGATTACCTGCGCAATCGCGGCGTGCATTTCAACCAGTTGCTCAACCTGAACCGGCTGGGCGCAGCCAATACGCTCAACGTCGCGGCGGCGCGTCAGATCATCGCCGCGACCAATGACGCCGCCGGTTGCGGCAATGCCTTCACGGCGGCGGCGATCAATTGCGCCATCGGCAAAGGCGTCTCGATCACCGATTATGCCGACCACGGACTGGACGGCGGCAGCGCGCTGGATGGCTTCGCGTTCCCGGGCAACAATCCGAAATTCCGCAACGTGGTGGTGACGGCGCCGGTGGGCCTTTCGACCTACAACGCGCTGTCGGTCAATTTGCGCGGGCGGTTGCGCGATTTCGGCGCGGTCAAAGGCACGACGGTGATCGTCAGTTATGCGCTCTCGCGCTTCAATTCGACGGGCATAGATCAGGACTTCCTCTCGGCGTCGGTCTTCAACGACGCGCCGACGAAGTTCTATGGCCCGGCGCAATTGGATCGTACGCATCAACTGTCGGTCAGCTTCCTCTCGAACCTGCCGTGGGGCTTCAAGCTCAACGCGACGACGCGCTTCAGCACGGGCTTGGCGAGTTCGATCTTCGTGCCGGCCGCCAGCCCGTCCGGTTCGGGCGAAATCTTCTTTACCGATTTCGACGGCGACGGCGTCACGGGCGACCCGTTGCCGGGGACGAATCGCGGCTCTTTTGGGCGCAGCGTCAAAGAGAACCAACTGAACGCTCTGATCACCAGTTTCAACGGCACGGTGGCGAATACGCTGACGCCCGCCGCGCAAGCGCTGGTCACGGCGGGCCTGTTCACCCAGGCGCAATTGGCCTCTTTGCACGGCACGGTCAACAACGGCGGCACGCTGCCGCTGGCCCCGGCCGATCAAGTCGGGCTGGATTCCTTTACCAACACGGACATCCGTTTCTCGAAAGAGTTCCGCTTCAAAGAACGGTTGCGGATCGAGCCGATGGTCGAGGTCTTCAACCTGTTCAACATCGCCAACTACGACCCGCCGGCCAATCCGCTGTTCAATCAATTGGACGGCCAACACGGTTCGATCAACGGCACGGGCCGCAATGATCGCTCGAACAAGTACGGGCTGGGTTCCGGTTCGTTCACGCCGGGCATTCCGCGCGCGTTCCAGTTCGGGTTCCGCGTGGAGTTCTAAATCGGAACAGCCAAGATTGGGACAGCGCAAACCACGGGGAACACTGGGGGCACGGGGAAGATCAATAACCATCGGCTTCCCCGTGCTCCCCGTGCTCCCCGTGCTCCCCGTGCTCCCCGTGCTCCCCGTGATTGGTTCCTGCGTCCCAATGTTTGTTGTTCTGATTTAGGCGGCGAATTACGGGAAAAACAAAGGGCGGCTCAAGGTTGAGCCGCCCTTTGTTGTCTGCGTTGCTGCTGACAATTTAATCCAGCTTCGGATATTTCAAATGCCAGGCCGTCGCTTGTTGATAAGCCAGCGCCACGCGCAACGGCCCGCCTTCGTCGTACAAATTTCCGGTGAACATAATCGCCTGGGGCAGGCCGTTGATGAAACCGCAGGGCACGACGGCCGCCGGATGGCCGGTGAGGTTGGTGATGAGCAAACTTGCGCTGCCCGTGGGCGTGACGAAGACATCCCAATTCGCCATCAGTTTGTCCATCTCGCGCATCAGCAGCGTGCGGGCGCGTTGGGCGCGTATGTATTCGACCGCCGGGATGAAGCGCGCCGTGCGGAAGCTGTTCGGCCAATCGTTCGGGCTCTGGCCCGACAACTGATTGACGCGGCCGTCGCGTGTGATGTCGTCAAAGGCGGCGGCGGCTTCGGCATTCAGAATGATGCGCAAGGCTTGCGCGTTGATGGTTGGCAATTCGATGGGCTGCAAATTCGCGCCCGCTTTGCGCAACGCGTCGAGCGCCTCTTGATACATCTTCAACCGTTCGGCGTTGTTCGCTTGATTGCCACCCCCGCCGCCACCACCACCGGGGGCGCCCGCACCGCGATTGGGCTGCGGCTCGAATTCGGTTTTGACGTAGCCGATGCGCAGCTTCGCCAGTGGCGTATCAGGCTGCCAAACAAACGGCACATCGCCCACCGTCAGGTCGTGTCCATCGGGGCCGTAAAGCGCGTCGAGCACCAGCGCGCAATCTTCTACGCCACGGCAAATCGGCCCGACTTTATCCATCGTCCAACTCAAACCCATCGCACCGTAGCGGCTGATGCGCCCATACGTCGGGCGCAAACCCGTCACACCGCAACGCGACGACGGCGAGACAATCGAACCCAGCGTTTCCGTCCCCAGCGAAAAGCCTACCAGGCCCGCCGAAGTCGCCGAGGCCGAACCCGCCGACGAACCGCTGGAACCTTGTTGCGTTTCTTCGGGCTGCCAGGGATTGCGCGTCATCCCGGCGAACCAGCGCCCGCCCTGCGCCAGCGCGCCCATCGAGAGTTTGGCGCAAAGCACCGCCCCCGCGTTGCGCAAGCGTTCGACCACGGTCGAATCGTAATCAATCACCTGGTCTTTGAACGGTTCAGCGCCCCAGGTAGTCTTGATGCCTTTGGTGGCAAACAGGTCTTTGACGCCGCAGGGAATGCCGTGCAGCGGGCCGCGATATTTGCCGGCTTTGATCTCGGCATCGGCGGCGGCGGCCTGTTGCAGCGCGAGTTCTTCGGTCAGCGTGACGACGCAGAGCAGCTTTGGGCCGTATTTTTTGAGGCGCGCCAGATACATCTTGGTCAGGTCGAGCGAGCTGACCTGTTTGGTGCGCACGAGTTCGGCCAGTTGCGTCAGCGTGGCGAAGGCTAGGTCTTCGACGGCTTTGAATTTGGGCGCTTCGGTTTTGCTGGGTTTGAGTTTGAGCTTGGGGCCGCCGGATTTTTTAGCGGCGCGCATGCCAGGTAACGCCGGATGAAAGGCGGTGGCCGGTTCGGTGTCGAGCGGGACTTCGATTTTGCGCAGCGTTTCGTAATTGTTCAGATTGCCGTTGACGCCGCGCAAGGCCGCAGTTTCCTGCGCGTCATCCAAATCCACGCCGATGATTTGTTCGGCGGCTTGCAGCATTTCTTTGGTGATGCGTTGCGGCGTTTGTTGGGGCTGCTGCGCGTTGGGCACAAGCGTTTCGGCGTCGAGGGCCGTCGCGGCGACGATGGCAGCGGGGACGGCTTGGACGAAGGTGCGGCGGGTGATGCGGCGTTTTTTCATATTGCTCCTTGGCGCTTTGGTGCGATAAAGGGAACGGGGGCGCCGAACCTGGGTACGCACCGCTTCCAGCGTGCGGGACTGATTTACAGACACAGTGGCTTTGACTGTAACAATAGCCAAGCCTGCACGCTGGAAGCGGTGCGTACCCAGGTTGCTCACGCTCCCCATACTGGTTGCTTGTCTGTCAGAGTTCTGATTGTTATTGTCTCGCGGCGGCAATGAACTTGCCGCCCGCATCATAGACCAACACGACAGGAGTTCTAAACTTGACCAAACAATTTGCGACGGGATTTTTACTGCTGGCGCTGGCGACGTGCGCGCTGGCCCAAACCAAACGCCCCATTCACGCAGGCGCAGGCAAATCCACCGGCACGGCTGCCGTCGAAGCCGCGATCAAGAAGCTCGAAGCCGAATGGTTTGCCGCCGTGACCAAAAAAGATACGGCGACGATCAGCCGCATCTTCGCCGCCGACATACTGACCGGCGATGACGACGGCACGTGGTTGAAAAAAGCCGACATGCTCAAGTACGTCAAAGCCGGGTTGCCGATTGATAAAATCACGAGTGATGAATTCAAGCTGCGGCTCTATGGCACGACGGCCATCGTCAACGGCAAATCCAGCTATTATGCCAACGGCAAAAAGCTGAGCCAGAACCATCACACCGCCGTCTGGGTCAGGCGTAACGGCGCGTGGCAAGTGGTGGCCTGGCAATCCACGCCGATCAAAATCAACTTGGCAAAAACAACGAAGAAAACTGTGACGACTGCATCAGGTTTGCAATACGAAGACATTGTGGTGGGCACGGGCGCAAGCCCGCAGGCCGGGCAAAGGACGAAAGTGCATTACACCGGCTGGCTGACCGACGGCACCAAATTCGACAGCTCGGTGGATCGCGGCCAGCCGTTCGTCTTTGAGATTGGCGCGGGCCACGTCATCAGAGGCTGGGACGAAGGCGTGCTGACGATGAAAATCGGTGGCAAACGCAAACTGATTATTCCGCCGCAACTGGGCTATGGCGCGCCCGGCTCCCCCCCCGTGATTCCGCCGAATGCCACGCTGGTGTTTGAAGTGGAATTGCTGGGCGTGCAGTAACGCCTGGGTACGCACCGCTTCCAGCGTGCGGGCGTGGCAGCAGACAGAGCAATGCCAGCGGGTTCTCTTTCAGCATCAATCCGTCTGCTGCCACGCCCG
>JANOWX010000562.1:0-1721 GCA_031418175.1 Acidobacteriota bacterium
GGATGCCAGCCCTGCCTTACGGTCGGGCTACTGACACGCCGCCCCGAATTATTGAGACGCTACCGCCGAAGTCTAAATTGACCGCTAAGCCCCGGAAAAAGGCCCTGCCAGGGGCAAAGAACGAATGAACGATCACTCTAAAACCGAAAACTGCGCGACAGATCAGCTTATTTTCAAATAGGTTCTGTCCTTACTTTGTCTAAAGTCGAGAACACAGACAACGTAACGAATAAATTCGTTACGACAAGGAGCACCGATGCGTGCTGACCGTTTGATTTCGATTTTGCTGCTGCTGCAAATCCACCCGCGCATCACGGCGCGCGCGCTGGCCGAACGGCTGGAAGTTTCGGAACGCACGATCCTGCGCGATATGGAAGCCTTGAGCATCGCCGGGGTTCCCGTCTTTGCCGAACGCGGGACGGGCGGCGGCTGGTCGCTGACCGAAAACTATCGCACCAACCTGACCGGCTTGAACGACACGGAAGTGCAGGCGCTGTTTCTGACGCGCCCAGCCCGTTTGCTGGCCGATCTGGGTTTGGCGAAAGCCGCAGGCGGCGCGCAGATCAAGCTGTTGGCCGCGCTTCCTGCTGCGTCACGCCGCAATGCCGAGAATGTCAGCCAACGCATTTACGTGGACGTTTCCGGCTGGAAG
This sequence comes from Acidobacteriota bacterium, assembly GCA_031418175.1. Lineage (GTDB taxonomy): Bacteria > Acidobacteriota > Blastocatellia > RBC074 > RBC074 > JACPYM01. The sequence continues at coordinate 653 of JANOWX010000562.1, forward strand.
CGAGCCGACGAAGCCGTGCCCTGGTTGCCGGTGATCCAGGAAGCCGTCTGGCAAGAGCGCAAGCTGCGCATCACTTATCAGCGTGGAGGGGGAGGTGATGAATGCGGCGTCGAACGCATCGTCGAGCCGCTCGGCTTAGTCGCCAAAGGCAGCGTGTGGTATTTGCTTGCGGCGATTGACGGCGGCATTCGCAACTACCGCATCGCGCGTGTGCAAGCGGCTGAGATGTTGGATGAGGGCTTTGTGCGTCCGCCTGATTTCGATCTGGCCGCGACCTGGCGGCAATCCAATGTTGAATTCAAGGCGAAGTTTCCGCGCTATCCGGTGACGGTGCGCGTGCAACCCGATGCGCTCTGGCGGCTGCAATTCAACGGGCGTTTCTCAACCGTCGAACACATGGGCGAACCGGAAGCAGACGGTTGGATCACGGTACGGATGAATTATCAGGTCGCAGAGAATGCTTGCGAGAATTTGATCGGCTTGGGTGCGCAGGTTGAGATTGTGGAGCCGGCGGAGTTGCGGGAGATGGTGGTTGAATTGGCACGGAGCGTGGTGGCGTTTTATGCCGGTGCCAAACTCAATAATGAAACCGGCAAGCCAGGATTCTGATTTTGACGTCCGTTACTTCATAAACCAGCCGATGTTCCCGAGCTATGCGGCGCGACCAGCAGCCCGCCAAATCGTGCTTCAAAGGTTCGGGTTTGCCGGTGCCTTGAAATGGGTCGCGCTGAATTTCTCGGATAAGGTTGATGATGCGCAACGCCATCCGGCGATCTTGCGCAATCCACCAAGCCAAATCTTCAAACGCCGCGCTGTCAAATTCCAAGCTTCTCACATGCTTCCTCCAGGCTGAGGCCATCCTGCCGGGCGCGGGCTTCGAGCAGACGGCGCTTCATGGTCTCGCTACTGAGCAAATAAGCCGTCTCGCGTTCTGATTCGATTTCGCGCCAGAGTTCTATCGGAACGAGCACACTCACCGTCTTGCCCGCCGCATTAGCAACAAATTGAATTTCAGCAGTGCTTGTCATGCTTTTACCTCCGCCTGATTTTAGCGCAGTTCTTTCTTTTC
>JANOWX010000563.1:0-2665 GCA_031418175.1 Acidobacteriota bacterium
CCTCGGCGTCGAAAATCTCTGACACCTGCCCCAAACCCGCCGCGCGCAAATGCCCGTCAAATGCCGACAGCCACGCGCCTGCCTGTTTACGCGCCTTGCCGCTGTTCCGATTCACCTTCAAATACGCCGTGATGAATGGCCCCAGCAACCACGTCCAGACCGTGCCTTGGTGATAGGCGCCGTCGCGGCTGGGGATGTCGCCGGTGTAACGCGGGCAGTAATGCGGGTCGCCGGGCGCAAGGCTGCGCAAGCCATACGGCGTGCGCAATGCGCGTTCGACAGCGGCGACGACCTGTTTGGCGCGCGCCTGTGTCAACATCGTATGCGGCAAACTGACGGCGAAGATTTGATTCGGGCGCAGGGCGGCGTCGCGGTCCGGGCCGTTGACGACATCGAATAGGCAACCCGCTTCTTCATTCCAAAACACCTGATTGAAGCTGGCTTTGGCGCGTGCGGCCAGTTGCGCGCAGCGTTTTTGATTGGCTTTATCGCCGAACTTGTCTGCCAACGCCGCCAGCACACACAGCGCGTTGTACCAGAGCGCCTGAATCTCTACGGGTTTGCCGATGCGCGGGGTGACGACCCAGTCGCCGACCTTGGCGTCCATCCAGGTCAATTGCACGCCGGGTTCGCCCGCGTGCAAGAGGCCGTCGTCAGCAACACGAATGCCATAACGGGTGCCGCGTTCGTGCCAGTCAATGATTTCGAGCAGCTTGTCGTACAGGTGTGTTTTGACGAATTTGTAATCGCCCGTGTGTTCCAGCAAAGCGCGCACAGCTTCGACGTACCAGAGCGTGGCGTCCACCGTGTTGTATTCCGGCGCTTCGCCCGCGTCGGGGAAGCGGTTGGGCAGCATGCCTTGGTCGAGATACCGTGCGAAGGCGAGCAGGATGTGTTTGGCCGTGTCGTAGCGGCCCGTCGTCAGCGTCAGGCCCGGCAGCGCGATCATCGTGTCGCGGCCCCAATCGCTGAACCAATGATAGCCCGCGATGATTGTTTGCCCGTCGTCGCGTTTGACGATGAACTGATCGGCGGCGGCGGCCAGCGCGCGCGTCAGATCAGCGCTTTTGGCGAACGGTTCCAGCACGGCGGCGCGGCGCGCGAGTTCGCTTTGGCGGTATTCGTTGACGCGCGTCACGGCAACACGCTCGGTCGAAGTGATGACGGTGGCTTGCGGGCGACGACGCCGACGTAAATCGAAATGCAGCACGCATGGGTTGAACAGGTCTTCGCGATAATCGAGGCCGCGCTCGCGTTCGGCTTGGTATTCAAAGTTGCGGTACCAATAGCCAGTGGGTTCAGCCGCTTCTGCATTGTGGGCCAGATGCAACGCGGGCAAGTCGGCGTATGGCCGCAGCGTCAGCAAGTTCGGTTCGGCTTCGACGTGCGCATTCCAGTCGGTATTCTCATGCATCGTCGCGTGGTAATCGCGGTAGGCAAGCAGCGGATGCAATTCTAGCCAGCAATCTTGCAGCAAGTCGCCGCCGCGCAATTCGTATTGAATGACCGTGCTGTTCTCACCGTGAATCAGCCAGACGGTTTTGATCAACTCTAGGCCCGCGACCGCATAGACAAAAGTCGGAAACGGATCGAGCCGGAATTCTTTCAACCACAGATGGCCCTGCGGATACACTGCGCCGGGATACTGATTGGCCGACAGCTCGTAACGCACGCCGTCCACCACCAGCGTCTCTTCCAGCTTTGACAGCAAGACTGTGCGTCCCACGGGCGGTTTCGCCGCGGCGACCAACAGGCCGTGATAGCGCCGCGTGTTCAGCCCCGCGATGGTGGACGAAGCGAAGCCGCCGAGGCCATTGGTTTCCAGCCATTCTTTTGATAAAGCTGCGTCCAGGTTGTGGCAAACGTCATGGTCAAAGCGCATCATAGTTTTCTCCAGTTGGGCGGAATATCCGGCGGTGCGGGCAATCTATTCCAAAGCGGCAAGAAAAACCAAACTTGTCTTGTGCTGCGTTGTTCACCGGAATAAAGCGAGGGTGCTGCAACATACAGTTCAGTGCTACGCCGCGCCGCCGCTGGCTCGTGCCAATTCACTGAAACCGCTTGGGAGGACAACGTTATGACAAAAGAGAAAAGATTGACGATCTGCAGTTGGGCATTGCGCTTGCTTGTCGCGGGCATTCTGTTTCAAACACTCTTTTTCAAATTCACCGCCGCACCCGAATCGGTCTACATTTTTAAGACGCTGGGGCTCAAGCCGTGGGGCCGCATCGGTTCGGGTATTGTCGAATTGATCGCTGTGATCTTGTTGTTGCTTCCGGCGACGGTGCCACTAGGGGCGCTGCTTGCGTTGGGCGTGATCAGTGGGGCGATCATGAGCCACCTGACCAAGCTGGGCATCGCGGTCGTAAATTCGGATGGCTCGTCGGATGGCGGTTTGTTATTCGGGCTGGCGCTGGTTGTGTTTGTGGGTAGCGCCGCGTTGTTGTGGTTGCATAGGCGCGCGCTTCCGGTGGTGGGGGTATGGTTATTCAAAAGCGTGGGCTGAACTGTTTCGTAGCGGTTTGGCAGAAGCAAGAGGGCGCGGGAATGATTGTTCCCGCGCCCTCTTTGCGTGTAAGCGATTGGCAATCCCCGGAAGCAAGCGCGCGCTCACAGGAATTACAGCAAACTGCGCACAGGGCCGCGCACAGGGCCGCGCACAGGG
>JANOWX010000564.1:0-6059 GCA_031418175.1 Acidobacteriota bacterium
AAGTTCTACAACGTCGAGCGGCCGCATCAGCGGCTCGCGTATCAAACGCCTGAAGCCGTTTACCGGCGGGGGCTTAACCAGGGCGAGAGCGCTCCACCTTAAATAAACGGATTTTTGGTCTGGACAATGGGGTACACCTTAGACATCAAAATATCCTCTGAACTCTGAACAACCTTCGCGACCAATTTTCAAAAGGAGAAAGGCAAGAATACTGGTTTATGTACTGTTGCATCAAGTTGCCAGAAAAGCTTGCAACTCCGCCTCTGTCGGCAAGCCGTCGCGCGCACCGAATTCACGGCAATTCAGCGCCGCCACCGCATTCGCCGCGCGCATCGCCTCTTCGATGCTCATGCCTTTGCACAACCCGTAAATGAATCCGGCGCGGAAGGCGTCACCCGCGCCCGTCGTGTCTTTGATCACCGGCGGACGAAAGGCCGAAGAGGCGATGAACTGGTTTTCGACAAAGGCCAGCGCCCCGCGCGAACCTTGCGTCATCGCCACCAGATAACAGCCGTAACGTTCGTGCAATTTGCGCAGCGCCGCTTCTTCGTCCATTGTGCCGCCCAATTCGTTCGCCAGCCCTTGCGAAGTAATCAGGCAATCCACCTGCGGCAGCAATTCGTCAATGCCCGGATAGGCGGTGTCCAGATCAATGGTGACGATCATCCCGGCTTCGTGCGCCCACTGCGCGGCTTGCAGCGCGGCCTGGGTGTCGAAGCCATCCAGGTGCAGCACGCGCGCGTTGGTGATCCATTCGCGGTGCAGTTCTGCGGGCGCGATGCGCGTACGGTCGTCGTGATACCAGAGGATCGTGCGTTCGCCCGAAAACTGTTCGATGATGATGACCGCGCCCTGGGTTTTGGCCCCGACGGCGATCAGCACGTTGGAACAATCCACGCCCTCTTTTTGCAGCGATTCGATCAGCATCCGGCCTTCGTTGTCATAACCGACTTTGCCGATGTAGCTGGCGCGCAACCCCAGCCGCTGCGTGCCGACCATCGCGGAGGAAACCTGCCCGCCGGGCATTTGCTCGTGATTGGTCAGCCGGACTTTGGTGTTGAAGTGCGGAAAACGCGGAATGCCGACCAGATGGTCAACGGCGTTGAGGCCGAAGCCGGCGACATCGAAAGGGCGGTCGGTGGGAAGAGTGAAGGCGAAGTTCATAGCGTGCGTTGAATTGAGGAATAGTTGTGAATTGCCTAGGTAAACTGCTTATCGTTGCCTAAGCGCCTTAAACCCAAGCGCGAATTCGATAGCTGCCATAACTTCGCGCATGCGCGTGGTCGAGAGCGCGGTTACAAATTCATCAAGCGAGTCTTTGTGAACGGTTTGAATGTTATCCAAGTTGACGGCGCACTCGGTAAGCACGCCATCTTCGTAAGGTGTTAGCACCACTTCTGTAGGAATCGTGCGAATGCGCGTCGTGAGTGGTGCAACCGTGAGGTTGGTTAAAAACGAGATGGCTGCCTTGCGCGTCAGAATCAGCATGGGACGTCGCTTATCTGGTGGCGGCAGAGAACACCAATACACATCACCTTGGTTCATACGGCTCTCCCCACGCACGGATGGCGTCTATGCCATCAAACTCGCCAGGCTCCACCGGGTAACGAGCATAGCCTGCGGCATGGCGGCGTTCTTGGGCGAGTTCTTCTTGCTGTTGCAAGGCGGCCTTGAGTGACTGCTGGATAAAGGCTGATCGTGTCAGCGCGAGTTCACGGATTAAGCGGTCTATTTGCGCCAGCATTGCATCTTCGATTGTGACTTCGATTGTTTGCATAGGCTTTTACCGAGAGAAGTTTGCCATAACGTCGCAGCACAACCAATAGACAGGCTGCGCCGCGACGTTCACCGGATTGAGCCGGATTGAGGATGCTATTTCTTCTGCGCCAACGCCTGCACGCGCAGCGGCAACCCAAAGATATTGATGAAACCCGCCGCATCCTTCTGATCGTAACTCGCGCCCATCGTGAACGAGGCCAGATCGGGGCGATAGAGCGTGTTTGGCGAGGTGCGTCCGGCGACGAGGATGTTGCCTTTGTACAGCTTCAGCCTGCACGATCCGCTGACCGGTTTCATCAGCGTATTCACAAAGGCATCCAGCGCCTCGCGCAGCGGGGTGAACCATTGGCCGAAGTAAACCAACTCGGCGTATTTGTGCGCGACGATCTCTTTGTAATGCGCCGACTCGCGGTCCAGGCAGAGCGATTCCAGTTCGCGCAAGGCGACCAGCAACTGTGTGCCGCCGGGTGTCTCATACACGCCGCGCGATTTCATGCCGACTAGCCGGTTTTCGACCAGGTCAATGCGGCCTACGCCGTGACGGCCACCGATCTCGTTGAGTTTTTCGAGCAGCGGAATCGGGTCCAGGTGTTCGCCGTTGACCGAAATGGGCGTGCCGCTCTCAAAGCCGATCTCGACGTATTCGGGCGTGTCGGGCGCGTTTTCGGGCGAGACGCTCAATTCAAACATGGCTTCGTCAGGTTCGTTGGCGGGGTCTTCGAGGATGCCGCCTTCGTGCGAGAGGTGCCAGATGTTACGGTCGTGCGAATAGATTTTTTCGCGGCTGGCGGTGATCGGAATCTGGCGTTCGTTGGCGTAATCAATCGCGTCTTCGCGCGAGACGATGTCCCATTCGCGCCAGGGGGCGATGACCGTCAATTCGGGCGCGAGCGCCTTGAAGGTCAATTCAAAGCGCACCTGATCGTTACCCTTGCCCGTGCAGCCGTGCGAGAGCGCGTCGCAACCGGTTTGCTTGGCAATTTCGACTTGTTTTTTGGCGATGACCGGGCGCGCGAATGAAGTGCCGAGCAGGTACTTGTGTTCGTAGACGGCGCCGGCCCGCAGCGTCGGCCAGATGTATTCGGTGATGAATTCGTGGCGCAGGTCTTCGACGTAGCTTTCGCAGGCGCCGGTCTTGAGGGCTTTTTCGTTGAGGCCGGTCAGCTCTTCGGCCTGGCCCACATCGCCGGCGATGGCGACGACTTCGCAGCCGTAATTTTCTTTGAGCCAGGGGATGATGATCGAGGTATCGAGGCCGCCGGAGTAGGCGAGCCCCACTTTCTTGAATTTCTGCGTCATTGCTTGCGACATTGCTTGCTCCAAAGGATTGAAAAGGTGATGTAAACGAAGCGCGCAGTATACACGCGGGGCGGGGGCTTACGTAAAGCAGTACGGGGCGCGTGAGCGCAATGGGGTGTGATTAAAAGTGCGACTCACGATGCCACGGCCTTGTGCCGTGGAGGTTCACGTTGTCTGCTACCAAAAAGGCAATGATTTGCCAGATGCCACGGCCTTGTGCCGTGGAGGTTCACGTTGTCTGCTACGAGAGCCCGAAACGTGAGTCTCCACGGCACAAGGCCGTGGCATCAGCAGGGCGCGGTTCAGTGTTGTAGCGAGTAACGTGAACCTCCACGAGACAAGCTCGTGGCATCCGGGGAAAGCCCCGTGTCAGAGTAGCCGATAGCGTAACGATCCACGAGACAAGCTCGTGGCATTTTTCAACTAGCACAAGTCGTGACCTCAAGAAAAAGAACTTTGAAAAGCGTACAGCCTGCTGGCCGGGAGCGCACGCTCTCCGTACTGTGTTAACGTGCAATCGCGCGTGTCATTTAGTCTTTGCTTAGGTCTGTACATGCAATCCAATCCTGCCCCAATTCAAACTGCGTCTCAAAGCCTCGAGCTGCGCGACGAAGTCAGCTTCATGTTGCGGCTCGCGCGCGCCTTGCACAGTTACGGCATCCCCGCGCACCGCTTGGAAGACGTGTTGGACAGCGCGGCCAAAAAGCTCGGCTTAGAAGGACAATTCTTTTCGACGCCGACTTCGATTTTCGCGGCCTTTGGCAAACAGGATGAACAGCGCACCTTTCTGATCCGCGTCAATCCCGGCGAAGTGGATTTGGGCAAGCTGGCCGAGTTGGATGCCGTGGCCGTGCGCGTCCTGCGCGCAGGGCTGGCCCCGGTCGCGGGTTCGGCGATGATTGACGCGATCATCGCCGCGCCGCCGCGTTATGGCGGCATCCTGACGACGCTGGCGTTTGGCCTGGCGTCAGCGGCGGCCTCGCGGTTTTTGGGCGGCGGCGCAAAAGAGATCGCGTTGTCGGCCACGCTGGGATTGCTGATCGGCTTGTTGCTTTTGCTGGCGGGTAAATTGCCGGGCTTGGGCCGCGTCTTTGAACCGTTGGCCGCCTTCACGGTGACAGTGCTGGCCGTGGTTTTCAGTCTGGTGTTTGGCGCGTATGCCGTGTCGAACGCGACACTGGCCGGGTTGATCGTGTTGATGCCCGGACTGACGTTGACGGTGGCGATGATCGAATTGTCTACGCAACATTTGTCGTCGGGGACGGCGCGGCTGAGCGCGGCCTTTGTCGTGTTTTTGGGCATGGGTTTTGGCGTGGCGCTTGGCAATACGATCACCGACAGGTTGCTGGGCGCGGCGCGCATCGCCCGTGCTGACACGTTGCCGGAATGGACGGTGTGGGTGGCGCTGGTGGCGATGTCGTTGGCCTTCACGGTGCTGTTGCGGGCGCAGCCGCGCGATGCCGTGTGGATCGTCGCGTCGGGCCTGCTGGCCTTTGTGGGCAATCGCGTGGGCGCGCGCTGGTTCGGCGGCGATTTGGGCGTGTTTATCGGCGCGTTGACGGTCAGCGTCGCCAGCCGCTGTTATGCGCGCTGGTTGGATCGGCCCGCGACGATCACGCAGGTGCCGGGCATCCTCTTGCTGGTGCCGGGCAGCGTGGGCTTTCGCGGATTGGCGGCGCTCTTGGACAAAGAAGTCATCTCCGGCGTGGATACGACCTTCAAGATGATTTTGACCGCCGTGGCGCTGGTCGCGGGCGTGCTGATCGCCAACATCCTGGCGCCGTTGCGGCGCGAGATTTAAGCAACCAATGCGCAGGGAAAGAGAGTACGGAACAAACGGAAATAACGGAATGGACGGAAAAATCAGAACAAAACGGCTTCCGTTTGTTCCGTTATTTCCGTCTGTTCCGTATTCTCTCTCCCTGACTGAACGAACCAACCAATCAATCAAGGAGCAGCAATGACAGAACGAATCAATCATCAATGGCGGCTGACAGCGCGCCCGGTCGGCAATTTGACCGAGGCCAATTTTCAATGGACGGAAGAAGCGGTGCCCGAATTGCAGGATGGGCAGGTGCTGGTGCGCGCGCTTTATCTTTCGCTCGATCCGGCCAATCGCGGCTGGGTGCGCGAGGGCGGTTCTTACCGCGACGAAATCGCGCTGGGCGCGGTGATGGAAGGCGGCGCGGTCGGCGTCATCGAGGAATCGAAGCATGCCAGTTTCAACGCCGGCGACCACGTGCAAGGCATGTTCGGCTGGCAGGAATACGTCGTCAGCGCGGGCAAGGGTTTGAGCAAATTGCCGGACAGGCCGGGCCTGCCGCTGACGGCTTATCTGGGCCTGTTCGGGCACATCGGGCTGACGGCGTATTTCGGTTTGCTGGACATCTGCGATCCCAAGCCGGGCGAAACGCTGGTGGTGTCGGCGGCGGCGGGCGCGGTTGGTTCGCTGGTCGGGCAGATCGGCAAAATCAAAGGCTGCCGCGTCGTCGGCATCGCGGGCAGCGACGACAAGTGCAAATGGATCGTGGATGAACTCGGCTTTGACGCGGCGATCAATTACAAAACCGAAAAGATTCAGGATGGTTTGAAACGCACCTGCCCGAACGGGATTGATATTGATTTCGAGAATGTCGGCGGCGAAATCTTCGACGCCGTGCTGGCGCGCATCAATCTGGGCGCGCGCATTTCCGTCTGCGGTTTGATCTCGCAATACAACGCGACCGCGCCCGTGCCCGGGCCGTACAACCTGGTCAACATCCTGGCGAAGCGCGCCCGGATGCAGGGCTTCATCGTGACCGATTACATGCCGCGCGCAATGGAGGCGATGAAGGATTTGGGCGATTGGTTCATGCAAGGCAAGCTCAAATACCGTGTGGATGTGGTGGAGGGATTGAAGAGCGCGCCGACCGCCTTGAATAAGCTGTTTGAAGGCTCGAATCAGGGCAAGCTGATTATCAAGCTGTAAACTGGCTTTGAAC
>JANOWX010000565.1:0-2517 GCA_031418175.1 Acidobacteriota bacterium
CTGCAATTCAATTCCGGCGACGGCGCAGGTGCTGGTCGGCAACGCGACGACCGTGCTGCCAGCGGCGCTGGGCTACTTGACGATTTATCCGAGCGGCGGCACGCGGCCCACCGTGGCGAGTTCGAACTATGCCGGCAACGATGTCATCAACGGCCCCTTCGCGGTGAAGCTGGGCGCGGATGGCAAGTTCAAGCTTTACACCTTCGCCACGACAGACTTGGTGGTGGATATTTTGGGTTACTACAGCGCAGAGGCGAACGATGCGAACGGCGCGGGTTTGCTCTTCAATCCGCTGCCGAGCCCGGTGCGACTGCTCGAAACGCGGCCCGATTTGCCGGGCTTCCCGTTGACGGGCTGCACGCGTCCGAACGCGCCGATTGCGGGGAATCTCGCGACGGCTATGCACACGCAAATGGCGGCGAACTTCTGCGGCCTGCCCGCCACCGCGCAAGCCGTCGTCGGTAATGTGTCGGTGGTCAATTCAACCGGCGCGGGTTTCCTGACGCTGTTTCCCGCGAACCTGACGACGGCCCCGTTGGTAACTACGTCGAATTACACGGCGCCCGCGACGTTTGGCTACAACCGGCATTACTTCGTGGGCCTGAGCCCGGCGGATGGGAAGTTCAAAGTGCTGACGCAATTCACGACCGATTTGATTTTGGATGCGTCGGGGTATTTTGCGCCGTAAACCAATTTGCGAGCGTGATGAGGCAGACGCTTGGAAAGACAAAACCCTGTATAACTGCCAGCGCTAACCAGCCAATCAAAAAGGGCAAGCCCAGGCGGGCTTGCCCTTTTTTCGGAAAGATCGGCCTGTGGTTATGGTTGCAACCCTGTCAACGCCCGCTCCCAACGCGCAAGCTGTTGCGCCAGTTCGTCCGGCTTGGCCGCGTGTTTGGCGGGCAGCAAGCCTTTGTCGCGCAGCTTGCGAAAGAGCGCCAGACTCTTCTCACTCCATTCGCAGGCCGTTTGCCAGTGCGCGAGACGTGCGGCACGTGGCGCAGTTTTATTGGCGGCCAGCGCCGCGTACAACTCACCCAATAAAATATAGGCAAAGGCTGGATCGAGTTGCGCCGTTACGTTCGCTCCCGGCGTTGGAAATGCGCTAAGGCGCTTGGCAAATCGCCGGCCTGCTTCGCCAAAATCCCAAGTTCCAGGGGCCGATAGCCAGCCGCTTCGTCACTTTCATTCTCAACGCGCGCCACATCCGGGCCGATAGCGGCAAGGATCGTTTGCGCCTGGCGCGCATTTTCGCTGGCGCGCGCGGTGTCGCCGGAGAGAGTTTCAAGCGAACTGATATTTCGATAAATCAGCGCCCGCGCTTGCTGCCATTTGCGCTCTTGCGCGTATCGCTTGGGCTGGTTTTCAAGCAAGGCCAGCGCTTGCCGGTAACTGGCGTGCGCGGCGGGGCGTTCGCGATTGGCCGCTTGCGCCTGGCCCAATTTGTGGTAACTGTCCGCCAATTCGAACCGGTCTTGCGCCAGGCCAGTGCCTGCCAGCGTTTACCGCAACGCCAGCGCCTTGCGGTAACTGGCGAGCGCTGCGGACAGGTTCCCCAATTCACCGCGACTGGAATTGCCTTGCAGGTCGCCGAATTTTTCATACGCCGCCGCTAACTCGCGTTGGAGCGCCGGCGCGTGGACGCCGTCGCGCTGCCTATCATCCAGGTAAGCCAGCGACGTCCGCACCAACTGCGCGCGCGCCTGCAACGAGCCGGGCAATTGGGCGAGGTCGTCGTAAAGTTTGAGCATGGTATTGGCCAGTACGCGCACATCGTTTGAAAGCCCCTCGGCGCGTGCGTGTTGCCGCGTGGCGCGCTGTTGCGCCGCTTGCTCCAGCGCCAGCAAGCGCGTGGCCCGATCCCGCTCGGCTTTGGTTTGCACCTGCTCGGCTTCGACACGTTGACGTTGGGTTTCGGCCTCGACGCGCAAATGCTCCGCCCGTTCAAACGCCGCCTGTGCAATGTCTGCCTGGTGCGCCGTGGCAATGATCCCGCCCAGCAGCGTCAACAACACCAGCGCCGCCGCCGCCACTAAGCCGCGTTGCCGTTTGACGAACTTCAGCGCGTGGTAACTCGCCGAGCCAGCGCGCGCCCGCACCGGCAACCCGTTCAAATAACGTTCGATGTCTTCATCCAACTGCTCGACCGTGGCGTAGCGCGCGTCAGGTTCCTTGCGCAAGGCCTTCAACACGATGTCATCCAGTTCGCCCGCCAGCGCCCGCCGCTGCGCCGGTTGCGTGGCGCGCTTGCTGGGCCGCGCCGGTTCCTGTTCGCAAATCGTTTGGGCCAAGGCTGATGCGGATGCGTTGTCGAGTTGGTATGGCAGCACGCCCGCCAACAAGCGATAAAGCAACGCTCCCAGCGCATAAACATCGCTCGCGGTCGTGATTACGCCGCCCTTCACCTGCTCAGGGCTGGCATACGCGGGCGTCAGCAAGCGCTGGCCCGCCTGGGTGTAAATTTCGTGCGCGCCGTCAGTGGGCGGCGCGAGCAGTTTGGCGATCCCGAAATCCAGC
>JANOWX010000566.1:0-2194 GCA_031418175.1 Acidobacteriota bacterium
CCTGTTTGCGCGAATTCACGGCCAAGCGCGACATGGCGCTGGATCACGCGCCGCGCCTTATAGCGATCCCATTGATCTTCCAGTGAAGGAACCAGGAAAGCGAGCACTACCACCAACGCGCTGCTGAGGGCGGCAGTAGCGGCGCTGAACCGCTGCCAAAACTAAGGCTTCACTTCGGGCGGGACATATTCTTCATTCAGCAACTCGAGGAGCCGCGCGCGCACTTCCGGTTGTTCCAACAGCCGCAACAGATTTTCGACTTCCAACGGCTGGCGCGCTTCGGGTTTCGTCGCTTGCTCGTTCATTGTCTAAGGCGCAGTGATGCCCAGTTCCTTGCCACCAAAGGTGAACTGAATCCGTTTGCGCGCGCGCATCGCTTTGGAAGCGGTTTGCGAGAGCGAAGTGACCAGGATCGGCATGGCAATCGTCGCATCGCAACGCACCGTGACCGATTTACCCTGCTTCGACATGCGCCCGAAGGTCTGCGCCTGATCGAAGTCGGCGCCCGAATAACCGCCGTAATCCGCGCTTTCGGTGATGACCTGGATGGCGTATTTATGACCGCGCGGCTGGTTGTGCAGCATGCTGGCAGTTGTTTCGCTCTGTTGCATAAAAGTCTTCGTCGTGCCGCCGCCGAAATTGATCATCCCGGTCGAGCGCGATTTGGCGACAATCTGCGCCATATCCACCACGTCCTGCACCACGTCGAATTGGAACTGGCTTTTCTTTTCGATGCGGCTCAAGCCGATGGCGACGCCAAAAGCACTGTCAGTCAGCGCCGGGCAAAAGATCGGCACGCGCGATTTGAAGGCCGAGGTGAGAATGCCATCCTCGGTCGCAATCTCGCTCAGTTCGCGGCCCAGCAGGTGCAAAAACTCGCGCGTCGAATACGGGTGCGAGTTGTCGAGTTGCGTGGTGAAACCGCCGATCCATTCATACGCCTCGCGGAATTCCTCTTCCGACGCGAAGGTGTCGTAGATGCGATCCACTTTCTCTTCCTGCAAATCGGCGTCGCTGATGCGCGGGTCGCCGATGTAATGATGGCGGCCCAACGTCTCGTGCAGGTCATGAAAGATGTTCGCGCCCGTCGCCACCAGCACGTCAATGCAGCGGTTCTTGATGAGATAGGCCACCAGCCGCCGCATGCCCGCCGGCACCAATCCGCCGCTCAGGCCCATAAAGACGACGGCGTTGTCTTGCAACATTTGCAACCAGAGTTGATGCGCGAGCGACAGGTTGCGGCCCTGGAACGAGATGAATTCCATCTTGTCCAGCAGGCCCGGCACGCTGCGATCACGATCCACCTGCAAGGGCTGGGTGGGTTTGTTCAGGTACTTTGCGCCTTTGATACGACGAATCATAAATTTGTTGAACTGACTGTGACGGCTAGGTAGGACAGACTTTAGTCTGTCCTATTTAAGCGCTCCTCTGCGCCAGGCCGGACAGACTAAAGTCTGTCCTACCGCCCATTCGAATCGAGGTACGTGTAGCCGGTGTAGTGCCGTTCGTACTCATCGGTCAATTGCAGGGCGGCGGGTTCGGTCAGTTGTCCTTTCTTGACTTGACGATTGAGCTGATTGCGAAAGTTCTCTTGCAAAAACTCTTTTTCGTAACGGGCGAAGGTGAGCATGTCGCCGACCTGCGAACCCGCAATCACGCGGTTGATGTGATACTCGCCGTCGTTGCCCACCACGACGTGTGCTTCGTTGGTCGTGCCAAAGAGGTTGTGGAAATTGCCCATCACTTCCTGATAGGCGCCGACCAGCAGCATCGCCAAATAATACGGCTCGCCCTTTTGCAGATCGTGGACTTCGAGCACTTCCTTCACATCGTGCAAATCCACGAACCGATCCACCACCCCATCCGAATCGCAGGTGATGTCGCAGAGCGTCGCGGTGTCGGTCGGCGGCTCGTTCAGCTTGTGAATCGGCATGATCGGGAAGAGCTGGTCAATCGCCCAGTGATCGGGTACGGAGCGAAAGACCGAGAAGTTACACAGATATTTCGCCGACAACAGCTTGCGCAGATCGTCGAACTCCTCCGATTTCACCTGCACCTGCTTGGCGTAATTGTTCGCCCGGTCGCAGACTTCCCAAAAGAGCACCTCGCCTTTCGCGCGATCTTCCAGCGAGACGTAGCCGAGATCGAAGAGCGTGAACAACTCTTCTTTGTGTTCGAGCGCGTCGTGGTAATA
>JANOWX010000567.1:0-1645 GCA_031418175.1 Acidobacteriota bacterium
GTCAGGTTGGTCGTGTCGCCGACGGTATCCTGCTGGCCCCACGAGTAACGCCCGAAAAAGCCGTTGCGTTCATTCAGCGTGTAATCAATCTTGATGTTGAAATCGCGCTGTGGGTCGGTGCGCGTCGCGAGCCACGAATAACCGGCGGTGTTCAAGCCATCGCCGACATCAAAGCGATTTGGCAACGGCGTCAGTCCGTAAATTTTTTGCACCGTCGGATCAAGCCCCTGATTGCGCGGGTCATTCGCCACCGCGTTGTAAGTGCCGAGGGTCACGCTGGGCAGCGGATTGCCCGCCGCATCCACGACGGCGCCGGTGACGCCCGCCGGAAAGTTGCGCGCCCCGACGGCGTAGCGAAAGAGGCCTTGCCGCGCGGTCGCGGTATAGACCGTGTTGGTTTGTTCGAGCGTTTGGATCTGGCGTTGAATCTGGGTGTTGAAGAAAAAGAACAATTTATTTTTGATGATCGGCCCGCCGATGCTGCCGCCGAATTGATTGCGCAGCAGGAAGCGGCGGTTGAACGCACAGCGCGGGCCAGGACAGTTGGCCGCATTGTTGGACAAAAACTTCTGCCGGTTCAATTCCCACTCGTTGGCGTTGAGCACGCGGTTGCGGTGGAATTCAAATACGCTGCCGTGAAACTCGTTCGTGCCGGAACGCGTGATGAGCGCGACTTGCGCGCCGCTGTTGCGGCCAAAGCTGGCATCAGGATTGGAAGTAACGACGCGGTATTCCTGCAACGAGTCGGGGTTGGTGCGAATCGGCGTGCTCGTCGCGGTGCTGGCCGATGTCTCGTTGGCGTCAATGCCGTCGAGCGTCGTATTGATGGCCCGGTCGCGCGCACCGAATACGTGCGTGCCGCCGCCCGTATTCGCGCCGTCCACCACGCCCGGTTGCAACAGCACCAGCGTGAGCGGATTGCGCCCGTTCAGTGGCAGTGTCGTGACGGTCTTCTGATTGACGATGTTCCCGATATTGCCGGATTGGCTGGTCTGCACGCGCTCGTAGGTGCTTTCGACTTGCACGACCTCGGCAATGTTGCCGGTTTCGAGCGTGATATTGATCGTCACCGTATCGTTGGCCGTCAGGATGTTTCGGCTGGTCGTATACTTCTTAAAGCTCGCCATTTCGACTGTCAGCGCATAGCTGCCCGCCATCAGCGCCTCGAAGTTGTAAAGCCCGGCGCTGTTGGTCGTGGCTTTGTAAACGACTTTCGTGGCCTCGTTGGTGGCCGTGACTGCGGCGTTCGGCACCACCCCGCCACTCGCATCCTGCACCGTGCCGACGATGCGCCCGGTGGCGGTCTGGGCCGCGCTGCTCAGGCTCGCCCACACCAAGAACAAGGCACATAAAATGGCCTTCGTTAGCACATTTCTGTTTCTCTTCTGCATAACATTTTCCTCAGCTTTAATTGGAGAATAATTCCAGCGCGCTTACCCTGGCGCCGAAGTGTGATCGCGTGTTCGTCGAAAAATACCGGAACGCACCAGAATCAAGCAACTGATATTCCAACTGACAGGCAAATGCAAATTACTGGCTAACTCTCTGTCTGACAGCAATTAATCCAGCACAGCCAAACCGTTCCGTAAAGCCAGGCCCACAGCACGTCCAAAAATCGCAAGACCGTGTCCGAAAAAATGGAGCG
>JANOWX010000568.1:0-2887 GCA_031418175.1 Acidobacteriota bacterium
GGCGCGGGCTCGACCTACATTCAAGGCAGCAACAAGGTCAAACTCGAACCCGGCACTGAAATTCTGATCAAGACCACCAAGTAATTGCAGATTGCAGATTGCAGATTGCGGATTGAAGCTCAACCCAATCTGCAATCTACAATCTCAAATCCGCAATCCGCAATGAACAGATACTCCCGCCAAATCCTCTTCCCCGGCATCGGCAAAGCAGGGCAGGAAAAGCTGGGCAAGGCCCGCGTCACTCTGATCGGCTGTGGCGCGCTGGGCGCCATGCACGCCGAGATGCTGGCGCGCGCCGGCGTAGGCCACTTGCGCTTGATTGACCGTGACTTCATCGAAGCCTCGAACCTGCATCGCCAAGTGCTGTATGACGAGAGCGACGCCGCCAACGCGCTGCCCAAAGCCGTCGCCGCCGCCAATCGCCTCGCCCAGATCAATTCCGCCATCGCGGTCGAACCGATTGTCAAAGACGTCAATTACGCCAACGTCGAAGAGTTGATTCGCGACGCCGATGTCGTGCTGGACGGCTCGGACAATTTTGAAGTGCGCTACCTGCTCAACGACGCGGCGGTCAAGCTGAACAAGCCCTGGGTGTATGGCGCAGCGGTCAGCGCTCACGGCTTGCAAATGACCATCCGCCCCGGCCTGACGCCTTGTCTGCGCTGCGTCTTTGCCGAGATGCCGCCGCCGGGCACTTCGCCGACCTGCGACACGGCGGGCGTCATTATGCCCATCATCGCCGTCGTCGCGTCGTACCAAGTCACCGAAACGCTCAAGCTGCTGACCGGCCAATTCGACAAGCTGCACGGCGCGTTGATTCAATTCGACCTCTGGCAAAACGCGTTCACCAAATTGAAGCTGCGCGAACGCACGCCGGATTGCCCGACCTGCGTGCAAGGGCGCTACGAATTTCTCACGGCTCACGCAGGCCAACTGGCCACCACACTGTGCGGACGCAACGCCGTGCAGATCACGCCCGCCATGCCGCACCAGCTTGATCTAACCGAACTCGCCGCCCAACTGCGCGACGCGGGCGAAGTGCAACTCAACCGCTACCTGCTGAAATTCAAAGCGGGCGCGCACGAGATCACGGTCTTCCCCGACGCCCGCAGTGTGATCAAAGGGACGGATGATGTGAATGTGGCGCGGTCGTTGTATGCGCGATATATTGGTGCGTGATTTTTGACGGAGGTGAGAGATGAATGATCTGCTAAAACGCATCACGATCAACCTGGAACAAATAGAATCTCAGAAGGGTTATTGACCAATGTTTTGCTTTGTTAATTGGAAGTACGAAGAAGAAGCCAAATCCCCTGCCGTGCCAGATGACGTAGGCTACACAGTAATTGCTGAACCTTCACATACATCTGAATATGCGTTACTGGAGTGCGACCTTCCCTATGATTTCTGTGGCACCGCGCAGATTCAGCAAGTTTCTGAGCAATTAACAGACCTTCTCGAATCCGCTAAACAGTTTCCTCCGGCCCTTGCGATAATGCGCGACGAATTTAATGGAAATGAGCCTCTATCTACGCGGATGCAACGGATCGGCGCGGATCAACCAAAAGAAAAATCCGCGTCACCCGCGTCATCCGCGTATCCAAGCTGCCCGATTTTTGCGGCGCTTGGTTTCATTTTTTCAAAAGTGTCCAGACTTCAGAACCATCTGGACAATGGGGAGCACCTTACGCCTGTGCCTAATCTTGATTCTAAAGTCTGGCGTAACGACATCTATATGTAAAACACACCAAGATGCCGGGTAACTTTCTACGATTGATTGGCAATGGTCGGGTCCACGAAATTTTCAAAACCGACATCTTGGTGTGACGCCTCTATAGGGGCCGTTGATTCGGTACTCTGAATGCGAATCAAAGGTTAAAACAGAGCAACTAGAAGGCTGCAGTCAGTTTGCCGTAGCAATGAACAAGCACAAGCAACCAGGCGCACCTAGCAACGCGCGATTGAGCGCCGACGGCTTGTTGTTGATTGACAAACCCGTCGGCTGGACTTCGCACGATGTGGTGGCGCGCGCGCGCAAACTGCTGGGCACGCGGCGCATCGGGCACACTGGTACGCTCGACCCATTCGCCACCGGCTTGCTGGTGCTGGGCGTGAATCGCGCCACGCGGCTTATGCAATTTTTGGTGGCAGACGATAAGGAATATGCAGCCGTCGCGCGCTTCGGCTTGGCGACAGACACAGGCGACCTGACGGGTACGCCGCTCGCCGCGCCCGTCTCGGCAGCACATTTGACGGTGGCGCAGTTAGACGCGGCAGCCGCCGGTTTGCGCGGACGGATTCAACAGCTTCCGCCGATGTATTCGGCAAAAAAAATCGGCGGCGTGAAGCTTTACGAACTAGCCCGGCGGGGTGCAGAGGTCGAACGCCAGCCCGTCGAGATTGAGATTAAAGCGTTGGAGATTGTTGCGGCGAACGCGCCTAATGACGCCAACATGCGCGACTTCACCATCCGCGTCGTTTGTTCATCCGGCACATACATCCGCGTGCTGGCCGAAGACCTGGGCAAGCTGTTTGGCATCGGCGCACATTTGAGTGCCTTGCGGCGCACGCGCGCCGGGCAATTTTCACTCGACCAAGCCGTCACGTTGGAACGCCTGGCCGAACTGGCGCTGGCCAACCAAATCGGACAGGCATTATTGCCGCTGCGCACTGCGCTGGCGTTCCCCGAAGTCATCGTTGACGCCGCCGAACAACGCGCACTGGCACACGGTCAGGCCTTGCGCCGCAGCGCAATTTTTCCGGCGAACGCTTTGGCCAAGCTCTGTAATCAGCAAGGTGAATTGCTGGCCATTGCGTATTTCAACGCGCAAACGCAAGCCTGGCAACCGCGCGTCGTTTGGGAGACGCGGTCACTCGCATGTCGGCA
>JANOWX010000569.1:0-1937 GCA_031418175.1 Acidobacteriota bacterium
AACCTTTCGCCCCCGTTACTGTCGCCCGCGGTTTACCACGGCCACCTGTGGCTAACCAAACCCCTGCCCCCCGCGGGGGCTACTGTCACCAGTGCAAGGAGAAACCATGAGGAAACGCATCCCATCCTGCGGGCTATTGATTGCCTGTGCGATATTCGCCGCTGCATGTGCGACGAATACGCCAACCAATTCGACCACTTCATCGAATACGGCCAACACAACCGGCGACACTAAAGCCGCGCTCGAAAGCATCAAGAGCGACGAGTTGCTCAATCACATCAAGACGCTCTCTGCCGATGTCTTTGAAGGGCGCGCGCCGGGCACGCCGGGCGAAGAGATGACCGTCAATTACCTGACCACGCAATTTCAGAAACTCGGTCTGAAGCCCGGCAACCCCGATGGCACCTACATTCAGAAAGTCCCGCTGGCCGGCTATACGCCGACGCCCACGATGTCTTTTAACGCCGGTGGCAAGCAGATGGCGCCCATGGTGTTTGATTATGCGACCGATTACATCGCGCGTTCGCTGCGGTACGTGCCGGAGGCGAAGGTCGAAAACTCCGACGTAGTCTTTGTCGGTTACGGCGTCGTCGCGCCGGAATACGGCTGGGATGATTACAAGGGCGTGGATGTCAAAGGCAAGACGGTCGTGTTCCTCATCAACGATCCGCCGATTCCCAGTGCGAGCGATCCCAGCAAGCTCGATGATGCGCTGTTCAAGGGCAAGGCGATGACCTATTACGGGCGCTGGACGTACAAGTTCGAGATCGCGTCGGATAAGGGCGCGGCGGCGGCCATCATCGTGCACGAGACCGGCCCGGCGGGCTATCCCTTTGCCGCGCTCGCCAGTTGGCGGCAGGAGAATTTCGACATCCGCATGCCCGACAAAAACGCCGGACGCGTGGCCGTCGAAGCGTGGATCACCGACGTGAAGGCCAAACAACTTTTCGCCGCCGCCGGGCAAAACTTCGACGCGTTGAAGAAAGCCGCGCTGGGCCGCGATTTCAAACCGGTGCCGCTGAATGCCAAGGCCAACATTGCGATCAAGAGCGCGTTGCGCGAAGTGGATTCGCGCAACGTCATCGCCAAGCTCGAAGGCTCCGACGCCAAGCTGAAAGACGAATACGTGGTTTACACCGCGCACTGGGATCACATGGGGCGCGATGCGAAATTGAAGGGCGATCAAATTTTCAACGGCGCGCTCGACAATGCCTCAGGCACGGCGGCGCTGCTCGAACTGGCCGAGGCCTATACGAAGCTGCCCACGCCGCCCAAACGCACGATCATCTTTCTGGCCGTGACGGCGGAAGAGAAGGGCCTGCTCGGCGCGAAGTATTACGCGACCAATCCGCTCTATCCGCTCGCACGCACGCTGGCGAACATCAACAAAGACGGCGTCAATCAATGGGGCCACACCCACGACATCGTCATCATCGGCTTCGGCAATTCGACGCTGGACGACATGCTGGCCGAGGCCGCCGCCGCGCAAGGCCGCACGATCAAACCCGACCCGGAAACGGAGAAGGGTTTTTTCTACCGTTCCGATCATTTCGAGTTCGCCAAACAGGGCGTGCCTGCGCTCAACACCGATGCGGGCACCGATTTTATTGGCAAGCCGGCAGGCTACGGCATGAAGAAGCGCGCGGAATACGAAGAGAAGGACTACCACACGGTGACGGACGAGGTGAAACCCGATTGGGATTTGGCCGGCGCTGTCGCCGATGTGCAATTGCTCTTCCAGGTCGGCTACCGCGTGGCCGAGGGCGACAAGTGGCCGGAGTGGAAGCCGGGCACGGAGTTCAAAGCAAAACGCGAGGCGCAACTCAAACCCAAAGCCTAGCCCTGGGTACGCAGCGCTTCCAGCGTGCGGGTTTGGCGTCAGACGGAACAAGGCCCCGGAGGGTTTTCCTGCGGTTTCAATCCGTCCGCTGCCAAGC
>JANOWX010000570.1:0-2732 GCA_031418175.1 Acidobacteriota bacterium
TGAAGTCAGCACCTGGGCCACGCCGCTCGGCCTGGAACACGCCGGCCGCAAACAAGTCATTGTCACAGCCACCGGCAAGGTCCGCAGCTATGATCTAAAAACCGGCAAGGTCATCTGGGAATGCGCCGGACTGGGACTCAATGCGATCCCCGCGCCGGTTCAACTCGGCGACGTCGTGTATGTGATGACCGGCCACCGCGACCCCAAACTGATGGCGCTCAAATTGGGTAAAGAGGGCGACCTGACCGGCACCGACTCAATCTTATGGAGTCACACGCGCGGCCTGTCTTACACGGCTTCGCCCGTCTTGCACGAGGGTAAATTCTACGCCTTGACCGACAACGGCATGCTCAGTTGCTTTGATGCGCAAACCGGCAAGCCGTATTATCACCAACAGCGTTTGCCCAAACCATACAACTTCAAAGCCTCGCCCGTCGCCGCCCATGGCAAGTTATATCTCGCCAGCGAAGACAGCGATGTGCTCGTGCTGAAACTGGGCGAAAAGTTTGAAGTGCTGGCGACCAACACGCTGGCCGACCAGGTTTTCATCTCCTCCCCGATCATCGTTGACAGCGAACTGTTTCTGCGCAGCCAGAATCAGCTTTTCTGCATCAGCGCAACCAAACCCAAATAACCTTGTGGAGGAATTATGCTGACCGAACTTTTGCTCAAACCCATCCGCAGTTGGATTTTCTCGCTGCACGAAGAAACCCGTCTATTGCGCGCCGAGACCGCCGGGTTGCGCCAGGACATCACCGCCATGAGCAACGACGTGCGCGACGTGATGGAACTGCTCACCAAATTGATGGCCGAATTGAAACAGATGCAAGAGCAACTGCCCTTCGACCACGATGCCGATCACGAAGAAGACGATGCACCGCAGTGGCAGATGTAATTGAAGCTTGAGCTGATTCCGACGCGCAGCGTCTTTGGAGTGCGCCAGCAGGATTTAACCGCTCAAACCACGGGAGACAACTCGTGAACTACCAAAAGACCGCCAGCTTTTTCCTTGCCTTACTGATGATCATCGCTTCAACCTTCAACGCCGCTTCGCAAAACGCCGTCGGCGACCGCAGCAACGCGCGCCAAGGCGGCACGCGCAGCGTCGTGCGCGCGCTGAACGGCATGGTGGCGACCAGCCAGCCGCTCGCCTCTGCCGCGGGGTTGCGCATCCTGCAACAAGGCGGCAACGCGATTGACGCCGCCATCGCCGCCGCCGCCGTCTTGTGCGTAGTCGAACCGATGATGGTCAGCCCCGGCGGCGATTTGTTCGCCTTGCTGTGGGATGCGAAGAAGAAAGAGTTGAAGGCGCTCAACGCCAGCGGACGCGCGCCCAAAGCCTTGAGCCTTGACGCGCTGAAACAACGCGGCTTCACGCGCATGCCGCAACACGGCATTCACACCGTCACCGTGCCCGGCGCGGTGGATGGCTGGGCAACGCTGCTCAAAAGCCACGGCAGCATGACGCTGGCGCAAGTGCTGCAACCGGCGCTTGAATATGCCGAACGCGGCTTCCCCGTCAGCGAGATCATCGCCACCGATTGGAAAGAGGGAGTGCAACACAAAGGCAACGCCGATTTCGCCGCGACCTTTTTACCCAACGGCAAAGCACTGGAAGCGGGCGAGCTTTTCACCAACAAAAACCTGGCCGCGACGTTGAAGCTCATCGCCAAAGACGGACGCGATGTGATGTACAAAGGCGCGCTGGCTGAAAAGATCGTCAAGTTTGCGCAAGCGCAAGGCGGCTTGCACACTATGGCAGACTTCGCCAACCACACTTCCAACTGGGTCGAGCCGATCAGCACGACCTATCGCGGCCACACGGTTTATGAATTGCCGCCAAATAACCAAGGCCTCGCCGCCTTGCAGATGCTCAACATTTTGGAAGGCTTCGATGTGAAGTCGCTCGGCCACAACACGGCAGCCTATTTGCACCTGCTGGTCGAAGCGAAGAAGCTGGCTTTCATTGACCGCGCCAAACACATCGCCGATCCGGCGTTTTACCCAGCGCCGCTCGCGCAGTTGTTGTCGAAAGATTACGCCGCCGAATTGCGCAAACGCATTGACCCGGCGCGCATCGCCAGCGACAACGACGGCGGCCCCAATGGTGGGAATGACACGGTTTATCTCACTGTGGTAGACAAAGACCGCAACGCCGTCTCGTTCATTCAATCCATCTTCTCGGCCTTCGGCTCCGGCCTCGTCGCGGGCGACACCGGCATCGTCTTGCACAATCGCGGCACGGGTTTCTCGTTCAACCCGCAATCGAACAATCGCCTCGAAGGCGGCAAACGCCCCTTCCACACGCTGATTCCCGGCATGGTGATGAAAGACGGCAAGCCCTGGCTGAGCTTTGGCGTGATGGGCGGCGATATGCAGGCGCAAGGCCACGTGCAGGTTTTGCTGAACATGATCGAGTTCGGCATGGATGTGCAACAAGCCGGCGAACAGCCGCGCTTCCGCCATTTCGAGAACGGCCTCGCGCTGGAATCGGCCATCGGCGCTGAGGTGCGCAAGGAACTGGAACGGCGCGGCCACAAGCTGACGACGGCCTCTGGCGCGTTCGGCGGGTATCAGGCAATTATGATTGATCCGGTAACGGGCGCGCTGGCGGGCGGCTCTGATCCGCGCAAGGATGGTTGTGCGATTGGGTGGTAAAGAATCATTTCATCGCCTTCGGGAAGTTGGGTTACGTGACCTTCGGGAATCATAAAGAAACTTGTCTTCTTCTG
>JANOWX010000571.1:0-17473 GCA_031418175.1 Acidobacteriota bacterium
GCAGGCGGAACTCACGCTGCCGCAAACCGTGCGCGTGCCGCAGCCTCCCGCTTGCTGACGCGCGCGGTACCGTACCGGAGTTACTCGTTAGCCGCCACCGTGGCCGCCGCGAAACTGCCACCGCTCGTCGCCTTGTTGGACAACACGGAGCCGCCCAGATCGGCATCCAGGTTGTAGCCTTCTTCGCCGTGCTGCGAAAAATCGAGTCCCGTCGTTTCATCCTCGCCATCCACGCGCACACCGACCGTGGCATCCACGATCTTCAGGATGATGAACGACGCGGCCATTCCCAACACAATCGCGATCAATGACGCCACCAACTGATTCAGCACCTGCTTTGCATTGCCTTCCAGCAAGCCGCTCGGCAAAGCCTTGCCCGCCGGGTCTTTGAAAACCGGATTGACCGCGCTGTTGGCAAACACGCCCGTCAGAATCGCGCCCGTCAAACCGCCGATGCCGTGCACGCCAAAGGCATCCAGCGAATCGTCATAGCCGAGCTTCTTCTTCAACTCCGTCACCGCAAAGAAACAAATCACGCCCGCGGCAAAGCCGATGATCAACGCCGCCATCGGCGTCACGAATCCGGCGGCGGGCGTAATGCCGACCAGCCCCGCGACCGCGCCTGAAATGCCGCCCAGCACCGTCGGCTTGCCTTGCTTCACCCATTCGATCAACAACCAACCAAGGGCCGCCGCCGCCGCGCCAAAATGCGTGGCGACAAAGGCGCTCGAAGCCAAACCGCCCGCTGCCACCGCGCTGCCCGCATTGAAACCGAACCAGCCGACCCACAACAGACACGCGCCGATCACGCTCAGCACCAGGTTGTGCGGCGCAAACGGCGTTTTGGGGTAGCCCAGCCGCTTGCCCAGATAGATGGCGCACACCAGCGCCGAAAAGCCCGATGAGATATGCACGACCGTACCGCCGGCAAAATCGAGCGCCGGGACACGGCCGCCGAGAAATGCATTCAACAGTCCGCCATCGCCCCAGACCATATGCGCCAGCGGGAAATAAACGACGATGGCCCACAACGTGCAGAAGAGCAGCATGGCCGAAAACTTCATGCGTTCGGCAAACGCGCCCGTGATCAGCGCGGGCGTGATGATGGCGAACATCAATTGATAAACCATGAACGTCAGCGCCGGAATCGTCGCGGCGTAAACGGAAGGATCAGTGCCCACACCGTTCAAAAACACGTGCTTGAATCCGCCGATGATGGCATTGCCTTTGTCAAACGCCAGACTGTAGCCGAACAGCGCCCAAATGACCGTAATCACGGCCATCATAATGAAGCTCTGCATCATCGTGGCCAGCACGTTTTTCTTGCGCACGAGGCCGCCATAAAACAGCGCCAGCCCCGGCCCGGTCATCAGCAAAACCAGCGCCGAACAAACCAGCATCCAGGCGTTATCGCCCGCTGTTTGCGCGCTGGCGACCGCCGCTTCGGCCTTGGCCAAACGCTCTTCGATACTCGGCGTTTGGGCCAACGCAGCCAAGGGCGTGGCGCTACAAGCCAACAACATCCACAACGTTCGTTTCACGGTTCCTCCTAAGTTCATATCCGATGACTAAGCGTGTCAGTAGCCCGACCGTGAGGGAGGGCAACCTCGCACTCAAAATACTCAGGGCCAAACCTGCCCTCCCTCACGGTCGGGCCACTGACACGCTCGCTATGCTTCCACTTTCCCCGGTTCCGCCAACGCCAACCGTATGGCGTGCTCCAAGGCCGGAAACTGCGCTTCTGGCAATTTCTGTCCGGCGGCATCAGTCACGTAAAACACGTCCAAGGCCAAATGTTTCTCGGTCGCCACTTTGGCAAACACGATGTCGAGCGCGAGCCCCGCCAGCGTGCTGGCAAGCTTGTAGGCCAAGCCCAGCCGGTCAGCCGCCTGCACTTCCAAAATCGTGCTCTTGTCCGAAGATTGATTGTCCCAACTCAGCTTCGTGGCTTTGAGCGCCGCTCTGGGCGCCGCCGTTTTGCGCTTGCTGAAACGCGCGGCCGTTTGCGCGCGCAAGCGTCTCGCCACGGCATTCGCAATATCCAGTTCGCCGCTGAGGACGCGTTTGATCGAATCGTCAAGCTGCTCCCAACGTTGCGGATCGGCCAACGGCTCGCCAGCCGTGTCGCAGACTTTGAATGAATCCACCGCCAGCCCGTCGGCGCGCGTGTTCAAACTCACGCTCAAGATGTTGACGCCCTGCGCGGTCAGCGCGCCGGCCAGATTGGCGAAGAGGCCGCGCCGGTTGCGCGCGCACACGTGCAAGTCGGTGCACCTGGATTGCGCATTGACGCGCCAACTGGTTTTGACCTGCCGTGAATTCAGCGCGTGCGCCAGCCGTATGTGTTCGATGATGACCTGCGGCGCGGTGAAGCGCGCGTAATCGTCGGGCAGCAGCGCGAAATGCTGTTGAACTTCGGCGAAATCCACTTCGCTGGCCAGCATCCTGACGATGCGCTCGCGCAAGCGTTCCGCCGTCTCATCGTGTTCCGGCGCGGGCACGAGCAACGCGCGCGCCTTGCTGTAAAGCTCCCACAAGAGCGTGTCTTTCCACTCGCTCCAGACGCCGGGGCCCACGCCATTGATGTCGCCATAGGTCAGCAGCGTCAGCATATTCAGCCGGTCGAGCGTGCCGATCTGGGCGGCAAAATCGCGGACGATTTTGTCATCGCTCAAATCGCGGCGCTGGGCGATGTGCGACATCAACAAATGCTGCCGCACCAGGAAGACGATCTGCTCGGCGGCCTGCGCATCGATCTGCAAACGTTCGCAAACGCGCTCGGCGATCTTGACGCCCTTCTCTGTGTGGCCGCCGCCCAGGCCTTTACCGATGTCGTGCATCAACAGTCCCATATGCAGGATGGCCGGATCGCTGATCTCTTGATAGAGCGCGCGGTACCGTTCCAACTGCTTGTTGCGCGAATTGGCCAGTTCGTCGAGCACTTCGATTGTGCGCAAGGTGTGTTCGTCTACGGTGAAGCGGTGATAAAGATCGTGCTGCACCAGACAGGTCACGCGGCCAAACTCCGGCAGGTATTTGCCCAGGAAGCCGGTTTCGTGCATCAGCCGCAAGCCCGTGGCGACGCGGCCTTTCGCGCGCAACAACTTCAAAAAGGTTTGCGCCACATCCGCCGCGGCGCGAAACGTCTTGTTGACGGCGGCCAGGTTGGCTTGCACCAACTCCTGCAAATCCACGCTGAAGGGCGCGCCGGTCGCTTGTGCATAACTAAACGCCAGCAACATGCGGCTGCCATCTAAGGCAGTCTCGGCCAAGGGGGGCTCGTTCTTTTCGACATCGAGCACGCCGTCGCGCATCACGAAGCCGCCCTGCGCGGACAGCGCGCGCGCGCGGCTGAACCAGCGTTTCTTTTCTTGCTTGCTGGCCGCCCGTTGCAGATGCGCTTCGCAGAGCCGGTGCAAGCGCCGCGCGTGCAAGTAGTAATCGCGCATGAAACTTTCCGACGCCTGCAATTCGGCGCTGTCGCTGTAACCGAGGCTGCGCGCCACCTGCTGTTGCAAATCCAACGTCAACGCATCGGTGCGCCGCGCCGTGTTGAAATGCATCTCGTTGCGCACGCGCAGCAAAAAGTCATAGGCCGCCGTGAGCGCCTTGGCGTCGCGTTCGGGCACGACGCCGTCCGCCACCAGATCGGTCAGGTTCGCCTGGCCGTGCGCCACGCGCGCCGCCCACAACAAGGTATGCAAATCGCGCAAGCCGCCCGCAGTCTCTTTGACGTTCGGCTCTTGCAGACAGGCGACGTTGCCGAATTTGTCGTAACGCGCTGCCCTATCGGCCAAGATCCCGCCCAGCAAAGCTTGCTGCTGCCCGCGTGAGTTGCCGTAGATTTCTTCATCCAACCGCTCGGTCAATTGTTCAAAGAGCGGTTCGCTGCCCCAGAGCAGCCGCGCATCAATCAGCGAATTGCGTGTGATCGTGTCTTCTTTAGCCTGTGCCAGACACTCGCTCATGCTGCGGTTGCTGTGGCCCACGCTGAACCCCATGTCCCAGAGCAGGTAGAGCATCTTCTCGCTCAGCAACGCGGCCGCCGCCGCTTCCTTGCGGCCCTGATGCAGGAACATCACATCAATGTCGGAATGCGGCGCGAGTTCGGCGCGTCCATACCCGCCCAAAGCGATGACCGCGAAAGGAAGCTTAGCCGCGTCGTGTTGCAACTCTTCGGCGGCGGTGCGCGCAATGCACTGAATCACCAGATCAACGATCAAGCTGCGCGCGGCGACAATCTGTGAACCGCTGATGCCGAAGCGGTGCCGCAATTGCAGCCGCTGCGTTTCGATCTTCAAAAACTTTTTGAGCGCGTTCAGCCGCTCCGCCGGAGTCGGCTGGGCTTCGATGCGCCGCAGCTTTTCGCCTGCGTGTTGCCGGATTGTTTCGAAATTGATCTGCATTGAGCTACTCGGCCAGGCAATGGCAAGCCGAGTGCCAAAGCCGCGGCGCGCTCCGCCTGGCAACGAAAGCGCCTGTCTTTATTGATCTTTAGCGAACTGAGTGGCGTTTGAAGGGTTGCATCAGCGCTGGGATTGGACTGACAAAGATGTTGATTCCAGCAGCGGATACGACAATTTCGTCTAACAAGAAAAAAGCTTTCGGACTTACGCAAAGTGTGGAGCGGGTTCTTTACCCGCTCCCGCTAAACGCTGGCGCGCCGGGAGCGGTTAAAAGAACCCGCTCCACACTTTGCGTAAGTCTCGGCTTCATTTGTGCCGGACTCGGGTCACAACCAAAAAGGCCGGACAACAAATTCGTCGTCCGACCCTCTTCGCCTTACAATTTTGTAGAGCAAGCGTTTAACCTTCACTGGCGCGCTGATTCGCCAGCCGCCGGATCAAACTGAGCAGCACGTCATCCTGATAGGGTTTGACCAGGTATTCGGTCGCGCCGACTTCAAAGGCGCGATCGCGGTGTTTCTGGCCCGCGCGCGAAGTCAGCACGATTACCGGCAGATGGACATATTCGATTTGCTTGCGCAGCGTATTGATGAATTCGTAGCCGTCCATGCGCGGCATCTCGATGTCCACCAACAGCAGATCGGGCGGAATCGTCATCTGCTGCAATTGTTCGAGGGCGTCGAGCCCGTCTTTGGCCTGCAACGGATTCCAACCGGCGCTGGTCAGCCGGTTGGTGAGCACGCGGCGCACACTGAGCGAATCGTCCACGACCATCACGGTCAACGGCCCCGCAGCCGGTTTCGGCGCAGGCCTGCTGGCCACCGGCGGCGCAATGGCTTTGGGTGCTGGTGGCGGCGCAGCCAGCGGCAGTTTGGTTTCAGTGCGCAGTTCAAACGTGGCCGCGCGCGGGCGGAAGACTTCGCGCAACAATTCCGGCACATTCAAAATCAGCACGGCGCTGCCATCGCCGAGCAAGGTGGCACCTGTCAGACCGTGCACGCGGCGCAAATGATTGCCCAGGTTTTTGACCACGATTTCGCGTCCGCCCAGCGTCTCATCCACCGCAATGGCGACTTGATGGTCTTCGATGTTCATCAACAGCGCCAGTTGCGAGGCGGGGCTGGGGTCCTGGCGTTTGAGGTTGAGCAGCTTGCTCAGTTGCAACAGCGGATAGACCTTGCCGCCGGTGCGCACGACCGTGTCGTGACCGATGTGGTCAAGCAGGTTGGGGGTGAGTCTGACGACTTGGGCCAGGCCGGCCAGCGGCACCGCGAAGGTTTGTTGTTGAACTTTGACCAGCAGCGCGCGCATCACGGCCAGCGTCATCGGCAAGCGCAGCGTAAAGACAGTGCCTTGGCCGGGCTGCGAATCAAGGCTGAGGCTGCCTTTCAAACGATGGACGGTGGATTTGACGACGTCCATACCGACCCCACGCCCGGATATTTCGCTCACTTCAGCGGCGGTGGTGAAGCCCGGCAAAAAGATCAGCGAGAACAAATCCTCGTTGCTCATTTGCGCGGCGTCGGCGGCGCTCAGCAAACCGTTTTTGAGCGCGGTTTGGCGGATGCGTTCGGGGTTGAGGCCGCCGCCATCGTCGCCGAGCTGAATCACCGTCTGGGTGTTGTCGTGATAGGCGCGCAAGCGGATCGCGCCGCTCGCTGGCTTGCCATTGGCCGCGCGCACGCTGGGCGCTTCGATGCCGTGGTCAATCGCGTTGCGCAAGATATGCAATAACGGATCGGCGATCTCTTCGATGATGGTTTTGTCCAGGCGCGTCTCTTCGCCCTCGATGGCGAAATCAACCAGCTTGCCGCGCCGCGCGGCCACCGTGTGCGCGGTGCGATGCAAGCGCGAGGCCAGCGTCGAGAGCGGCACCATGCGCAAGCGCAGCAGCTTTTCTTGAATGTCGCTGCACAGGCGCGCCTCGCGTTGCAGGCTGCTTTGGAAATAGTCCTTGATCTCGACCAGTTCGGTTTCGAGCGCTTGCACGTCGCTGGCGGCCTCGGTCAATTCGCGCAACAACAGATGGAATTCGGTGTAGCGGTCAAATTCGAGCGCATCGAATCCATAAGTGTTCTGGTTCAACAAAGGCGCCGCCAGACCAGCCCTAAAGTCGGGCGTGAAACTGTTGGCGTTGAGGCTGTTGACCAGCGCGTCGGCTGAAAACGGGCGCGCGGGCGTTTGACGGCCCCCCAGCGTGCTGGCCTCGAATTGGACTTCCATCTTTGAGGCCACGCGGTTCAAGCGCGTCGAGTTGGTGTGCACTTCTTCGAGTTGGCGGTTGAGCGAACCCATGTTTTGTTCAAACGCCGCGTGGTTGACCAACAATTCCGTCACCAGTTTGACCACGGCATCTAATTGCTCGATCGGCACGCGCACATACTTGCCGCGGTTGACCAGCGCAACGGCATTTTCCTCTTTTGCCGGCGTGGCTGTGGGCTCCGGTTCCGGCTCTTCGTTAAGCAAGGATTTGGTCGTGCGTTTGGGTTGCGCCGGTTCAGTCGGCGCGTCAAAGCTTTCAAACGTATTTTCAGTTGGGGCCGCCGGCTCTTCGGCGTCAAGCAGCTCGGCATAAGTTTCGTACAAGCCGCGCAACACTTCAGTATCGGCCCGCTGATTGAGCAGGTTTTCCAACGCTTCGGTCGAAGCAAAGAGCAATTGCAGGTGCTCTGACGTCAGCTTCAACTCGTCTTCGTAAAGCAAATCGAGCAGGTCTTCGGCGCGATGGGCGAGGCTGGCGATCTCCTGAAAACCGACGACGGCGGCTGAGCCTTTGAGCGAATGGGCGCTGCGGCGAATCTCTTGCAGCAGCGCCTTGTTGCCGGGTTGCGCGGCCAAAGCTGGCAACGACAGCGTCATGATGCGCAAATGCTCTTCGGCTTCCGGTAAAAAGACTTCCAACAACTCCGCTGAAATGTCCGACATGGCCATTTCAAATTCGGGTTCGGGTTCGGGTGTTTCGACTTCTACAGCCGGTTCGATTGCTGCTGAAATGAACTCGGTCTGCTCTTCAACCTCATCTTCGGCCTCAGCCTCAACCTCAACCTCGGGGGCGGCGGCGGGTATCGCGACGATTTCCAGCAACTCGGCGAATTCGGACATTTCAGGTGCGGCGGCGGTTTCGACCAATGCGGGCCATTCGACAACTTCCAAAGCTTCGGCCCACTCTGCGGCTGCTGCCACTTCATTGAGCGGTTGCGGAGCAGAGGGCAAGGGCGGCGGGGTCAGTAGCGCGGTCTGCTCTGCGGCAACCAGCGGAAACATTTCATCTTCGTCACGTAACATATCCAACCAAGCCGATAAATCCGGCTGACCCGGCGCTTCCGCTTCAGCCGGGGCGGCTGGCGTTACCGCATCCGGCGCAAAGGACGGCGGGGTTAGCGCCGCGGGCGGGATGAACTGTAAGCTCGGACGCAACGACCCGGTCTTCACTGAAGTTGTTCCGTTGGTTTGATTGAGCGCGTTATGACCGGTCAGGTGGCGCAATTCGCCTAAGGTTTGCGCCAACTCAACGGGCGGGTCTTGCGCGCCCACGACGATGGCGTCCAGGTAATGATCGAGTTGCGTGAGCAGTTGGTTGAGCCCACTCATGACCTCGTTGCCAAACGGCGCCTGACCGGGGGCGAGCCTGGCCAGGACTTCTTCAAAACTGACGGCGAGGCCGCCCAGCGGGGTCAATCCGACCACGGCGGCGGCGCCTTTCAAGGTGCGGACGTGGCGCTGCGCTTCAGTCAATAATTCGGTTTGTTGCGGACGGCGCTGATATTCTGCCAACGCCCCTTGAATCTTGGGCAAATAGCTTTTTACTTCGGCGATAAACCCGGTGAGCAATTCGGGCAACAGTTGATTGCCGGGCGCGCTGCTGGCCATGTCCGGTGCGCTAGCCAAGCCGGTGTTTTCATTCAAACCATCCATGCTCAAACTCTCCATGCTTTCATTCATCGCCATTTCCTCGCTCAAATACCCGGCCAGATATAGCGGCGCAGCAGAGGCGGTGAAACGCTTGTTCGCCGCCTCTGCTTATGCGCGCCTTAAAACGTGACGCCATAACCGAGGTACAAATAGTTGTTTTTCCGGCCCTGATTTCCAATCAACCAACCCGCAAAAACGTAGCTATTCTTGGGCAGATAGAGATTCACTGCAGGCGTCAAATAGCCGAAAGCATTGTCGCCCGCCAGCCAATCCACCGAGAACATAACCTTCGAATGCAACGGTTGTTCGTAGCCCAGCATGAGGCCGCCGCGGTTGCCGAAATCTTCGTCAACCCCAGCCATGCGGTAGTAACCCGCAGTCAGGCGCGGCCCGTAATCGCCTTTGAACTTTTTGCTGACGTTCGTGTACAGGAAGCCATAATCGTCATCTGCGCCCTGCCGGTTACGCACATTCACATAAGCGATGCCGCCGACCGTGACGGCCACTCCGTGTTTTTCGTTGTTGTAGGCCTGCCACTTGAGATTGGGCTGGATTTGCACCGGTTGTTGCGGGTCGGCTGCGTCAAGAAATTGAGCATTGAGCCCGACCTCGAGGCCTTTGCCAACGCCATGTGTGAAGCGGGGCATGTAACCAGCCGAGCCGCCGTTTGCGTGGCTCTCGAGATGAGCGAACCAGTCAAACTCCACGTTGGTTTTCCCTTTTGCGAGCACATCGGTCGAAGGAACGTTGAAGATCAGCGATTGCGCCGTGACAGACACGCTGCCCAGCAGAACCATAGCGAAGAGCAACCCGGCGCTGCTCAGGGTAAGTTGTTTTTTGTACTGCATAAGAAGTCTCTCTTTGGAAATACAACCAAGAGGCTTCACGATGGGCTTAGACGGGTTCGTGGGCCACCTCTGATACCGCTCGTGTGGCTTCGTGGATCGTTGTTGATGTTCGATGCGCCGCTGTTGGAGAGGCGCCTGCGTTGACAGTTCACTGCTGCTTTTCAAGGCATCCGGCGGGCGCAGCAGCTACACCCGCCGGATGAAAATCATACGAGCGCGTTAATTCAAATGCGCTGTGCCATACGCCGCATTGCCAGCCTGAAAGTGCTGGCCGGTCACATTGCCCGGCTGGAAGTGCTGGCCGGTAACCTTGCCCGGCAACTTACCCGGCAACTTACCCGGCAACTTAAAGGACACGACCGAGGCGCGCAGTTCGTCCGCCAGTTCGGCCAGGCTCTTGACGGTGACGGCAGATTGAATCACGCCGCTGGTGGTCTGGTTGGTGATCTTGGCGATTTGGGTCATGGTTTGCGAAAGCTGCGTCGAACTGCGGGCTTGCAACTGACAGTCGCCGGCAATGGCGCGCACCAGTTCGGCCAGGCGGTTGGTGACGCCTTCGATCTCGGTCAGCGATTGCCCGGCCTGATTGGCCAGTTTGGAACCGGCCAACACTTCGCGCGAGGTTTCTTCCATGGCCGTGAGGGCTTCGCGGGTGCCGCCCTGGATGGTGCGAATCAGCGTGCTGATGCGTTTGGTGGCTTCGGCGGAGCGCCCGGCGAGTTGTTCGACTTCGCGCGCGACGACGGCAAAACCCGCGCCGGCCTCGCCCGCCGTGGCCGCCTGGATCGAAGCGTTGAGCGCCAGCACGCCGGTGCGGTCGGCGATTTCGTCAATCAGGTGGACGATTTCTTCGATCTCCTGCGAGCGTTCGCTCAATTGCTGCATGTTGCGCGCGGTGTCTTGCACCTGTTCGAGCACGCGCAGCATGCCTTGCATATTGTTTTGCACAATCGCGGAGCCTTTGTGCGTGGCGCTCAGCGATTGATCGGCCACGGCCGCTGACATTTCAGCGCTTTCGGCGACCTGTTGGATGGCGCGCGTCATTTCGGCCAGCGCCGCCGTGGTGTTGGTAATCTGCGTGGCTTGTTCCTGACTGCCTTGCGCCAGGCGTTCGGCGCTGGTCTGAGATTCGGCGGCCGTGCTGTTGACCTGTTGTGAGACGTTCTGCACTTTGCCGATCAGTTGGCGCAGGCTGTCCATCATATAGTTGAACGCGTCGGCAATGGCGCCGGTCATGCCTTCGGTGACTTCGGCCTCGCGCGTCAGGTCGCCTTCGGCCACGCCGCTCACTTCGTCCAGCAATTTCATGATCGAGCGTTGAATCTCGTCACGTTCCGTGCGCGATTGCATCAAGCCGCGCGTGTTGTCGAGCATGGTATTGAAGGCCTGCGCCGCGCGGCCCAATTCGTCGGACGAAAGCACGGGCGCGCGTTCGTCGAAATTGCCGTTGTCAATGTGCGCGATCAGTTGCGTGAGCGCCTGGGTTTGCCGATTGACGCCGCGCGTAATCACGGCCACCGCCAGCACCGTCAAGACCAGGCCGAACAAGGTCAGCCACAGGATCGAGTTGCGTTCGCGCGCCACTTTTTCCGCGCGCGCTTGCAAGAGCGTTTGCAGGTCGCTCAGCGCCAGTTCATTCAGCTTCGTCAAGCGTTCGAGGGCGGGCGCCCCGGCCGTGAGGAATTGCGCGGCCTGGATAGGCGTTTCGCCGGCACGGGTCAATTGGCGGTCAGCCCAGACGATAAACCCGTTCACTTCTTTGGTCACAATTTCTAACTGGCCGGCGTGCCGGTCTTTCACGCCCGGGTTGGCGGCGTAAGCTTTGCCGAAGCTGCGTTCCAGGTTCTGCAAAGTCGCCTGCACCTGACCGAAAAAGGTGGTTAGTTGCGCAAACTCTTCCGGCGAGGCTTTCTTGGCGACGGCCAGGCCCGCACCCAGCCCGCGTAAACGGCCCGTCTCTTCGGCCAGGCGCGGGATTTGAACGATGACCGCATCCATCAGGTAGTAAGTGTCGAGGTCGGGGTCGAGAATCAGGTTGGAGGTATCACCCGCGTGAATGATGAGTTCGTTAACCTCGGCAATCAATTGGGTGTGCTCGGCGAAATTCTCGCGCGGCGCCGCTTGCGGCGTCTTGCCTTTCAGCAAATTCCATTTCTGCCGCAGCGCGCGCAGCTTGCCAGACGTTTGCAGCAGCGCGCCGTAACCGCCGCCCACCGGACGGATTTCTTTTTGATCCTGCGCTTCGGCGGCCGCCAATTGCTGTTCGACACTGCGCGCCGCCTCGGACAACTGGCCTTGCAACGCCGTTTCGCCGCGCAACAAGGCGCCCGCCAGACCGCGATGATTGGCCAACTCGCGCGCCAAGCCATGCAACGGCGGCAGGTACTCTGTCCCGTAAAATTCCTTCTGCGCGAAGGCGATCGTGCTGTTTTTTTCGACGACGTAAAGCCAAGTGATGACCGGGATCGGCAAACCCATAAAAACCGCGATCAAGACCAGCTTTTGCCAGATTTTCAAGCGTTGCAATAACTGCAAATTCTTCAGCATAGAGACTCCTTATTACCCTGGTAATTAAGTCGCTTGAGAGAAAGGGGACGGCACCACGTAGTAACGACTTTAGTCGTTGGGTGCCGCGGCCAGGACCACAACGATTGAAATCGTTACTACGTGGTGCCGTCCGCTTTCTCTCAAAGAGCTTAGTTGTCAGTGTACTTATCAGCGCAAACGCCCGCAGCGGCAGGGTTCGCCTGCCGCGCCGCATATTCATCAATTCTGGGTGAAGTATTGGTCGCTGCCCCATTCCTCGACACTAACGGGGCGCAAACTGTTGCCGGTCAGACGGCTAGGGCGCCCGTTCGCGCGCACTTGCGCCGTCAGCTTAAAGGACGCGACCGAACCGTTCAGATCATCGGCCAGCGCGGCCAATTGCGTGGCCGTGACGGCCGAGCGTGAAATGCCCGTGGCCGTTTGCCGCGTCGCTTCGGAAAGCTGCAACATCGTGGCGGAGACAGCGGCGGACTCTTTGGTTTGTAGTTCGGTGCTAAGCGAAATGGATTGAATCAACTCGGCTAGTTGCGCCAACACTTGTTCGATCTCGAGCAGCGCGTCGCCGGCTTCGCAGATCAGGCCCGTGCCCTCGTGCACGCCCCGGCTGCTTTCTTCAATCGCGCTCGCCGCCGTTTGGGCGTTGAGCCGCGTGCGCTTGACCAATTCGCCGATCAACTTGGCGGCCTCGGTCGAACGCGCCGCCAGATGCTCGACTTCGCGCACGACCACGGCAAAGCCGCGCCCGGCGTCACCGGCGCTGGCGGCCTGAATCGAAGCATGCAAGGCCAACACATTGGTGCGTTTGGCGATCTCTTCGAGCACTTGCACCACCTCGCCGATCTCGCGCGAGGTGTCGCCCAATTGTTTGACGTTTTGCGCGCTGGCCTGCACCTGAGCGCGCACCTGAGTCACGCCTTTGATGGTATTTTGCAAAATCTTTGAGCCGCGCTGGGCCGTCTCCAGCGTTTTTTGCGCCACGATTTTTGAGGCTTCGGCGGTTTCCGCCACGTTGCGAATCGAGAACGCCATCGCGTCAATGTCGCGCGCGGCGCTGCCCAATTGTTCGGCGCGTTGTTTGGATTCTGCGGCCAATTGCTGGGTGTTGTGCTGGGTGGCAGTGGCCGAGACATTGACTTCGTGCGCGACGGTTTGCACCTTGCCGATGATGTTGCGTAATTGCTCGATCATGTAATTAAACGCGTCGGCAATGGCGCCGGTCATGCCATCGGTAACCACGGCTTCACGCGACAAATCACCACGCGCCACGCCGCTCACCTCGTCAAGCAACTTCATAATCGAGCGCTGGATTTCATCGCGTTCGGAGCGGGATTGCATCAGCCCGCGCGTGTTGTCGAGCATCGTATTGAAGGCTTGCGCGGTGCGGCCTAATTCGTCAGCCAAAAGCACGGGCGCGCGTTCCTCGAAGTTGCCCGCGTCAATGTGCCCGATCAATTGCGTGATAGCCTGGGTTTGCTGATTGATGCCGCGCGTAATTATCGTCACGGCCAGTACCGTCAGCAACAATCCCAACACGGTAAGTCCCAGTGCGAAGTTGCGCTCACGCGCCACTTTGCTCGCGCGGACTTGCAACAAATGGCCTAGATCGTTGAGTGCCAGTTCATTCAGCCGCTGCAAAGCCGCGCTGGCTTGTTCGCCGCCGACCAGGAATTGCGCCACCTCTGCCGTTTGCAAAGTGGCTTCCGTACTGTCAAGCAATTGCTGGTTTACCCAAGCCGCAAAATTGACCACCTCTTTATTCACACTCTCGGCCTGGCCTGCGTGCTGTTCCTTGAGGCTGGGATTGGCAGCGTAGGCTTTGCTGATGCCGCTTGCGAGGTTCTGTAAAGAGGCCTGTACTTGTCCAAAAACGATGGGGGCTTGTCCCAATTCTGCCGCAGTCGCTTTCTTCGCCGCGGCAATGCCCGCGCCGATTCCTTGCAACCGGCCTACTTCCTCGGTCAAACGCGGGATTTGAATCACCACCGCATCCATCAGGTAATAGGTGTCGAGGTCGGGATCGAGGATGAGGTTGGATTGATCACCGGCAAACACGATCAAGCTCTTCAAATCCGCCAGTATTTGGGTGTGCGCGTCAAAGACTTCTTTGGCGGCGCCCTTTTGTGTTTGGCGCTTCAGTTCTTCCCATTTCTGGCGGAGCGCGTGCAGCTTGCTGGACGATTGCAACAAAGCGCCGTAACTGAAGCCGCTTAGGCCGGTCTCTTTTCGATCCAACGCCTCTGCCGTCAACAATTGCCGTTCGACCGCTTGCGCGCTTTCGTTCAGTTGGCTGAGCAAGCGCGTCTCGCCCCGCATGAACGCGCTTGCCAGGGTGCTGTGCTGCACCAATTCTTTGCTCAGCGCATGCAGCGGCGACAAGTACTCAACTCCATACAGTTCCTTCTGTGCGAATTCGATGGTCTTGTTCTTTTCAGTGACGTACAACCCAGCGAGAAACGGAATCGGCAGGCCCATGAAGACCGCAATCAAGACCAGTTTCTGCCAGATTTTTAGCCGCTGTAGCAACTGCAAATTCTTCAGCATTGTGACTCCTTATTCGAAACGCTTGCGTCAGACCAAAAGGAAGATTCGCTTTCCCAGTTTCGAGGCGCGCTCTTTTGCACACATCGTTGTGCACCTTGCCTGATCATATCTGTGGCAAGTTGGGGTTGAATTTGAACTGGCTAGGCCCGGGCCTCAGCCTTATTGCGCGGCATTTGGGCCAAGCTTTGTGGGCGGGAACCCATCAGTTTGAACGAAGCCACCGACACGTTCAGGTCGTCGGCCAGCGCCGCCAACTGATCCACCCACAAAGCCGATTGCTTGATCCCGCTCGCCGTCTCGCCCGTCGCTTTTGAAATCCACACCATCCGTTGTGAGACCGCGGCTGATTCCTGCGTCTGTATCTGCGCCGACTCTGAGATACCTTGCACCAGTTGCGCCAGTTGCGCCGAGACGGTCTCAATCTCGCTTAAGGCTTCGCCGGCTTCGTGAATCAGCGTCGTGCCTTGCACCACGCTTTGCGTGCTCTCTTCCATCGCCGCGATGGCTTCTTTGGCGCCCATCTGCGTCGTCTTCACCAACTCCGCGATGCGTTTCGTGGCTTCGCTCGAGCGCTTGGCCAGCCGGTCAACGTCCTCGGCCACCACCGCGAAGCCGCGCCCGGCTTCACCCGCGCGGGCCGCCTGAATCGAAGCGTTCAAGGCCAGCACGCTGGTGCGGTAGGCGATGTCGTTGATCAATTGCACGATCTCGCCGATCTCTTGCGAATGTTCGCCCAGCCGCTTGATGCGCTTGGCGGTCTCTTGCACCTGTTCGCGCAACTGGCTCATGCCAGCCACCGTGTGCTGCAACACTTCGGCCCCGCGTTTGGCCGTGGCCAACGATTGATGCGCCACATCTTTGGAGGCGTCGGCGGTCTCGGAAACCTGCCGGATCGAGTCGGCCATCGCGTCAATGTCTTGCGACGCCTGGATGATCTGTTCGGCGCGCGTCTTGGCTTCTTCGGCGAGTTGTTGGGTGGCGTGTTGCGTCTGGCTGGCCGTGGTGCCGACCTCCAGGGCCACTTGTTTAACGTCGCCGACGATGCGCCGCAACTCGCCGGTCATGAAGTTGAAGGAATCGGCGATGGCCCCGGTGGCATCGTTGCCGACCTCGGCTTGCCGCGTCAGATCGCCTTCGGCCACGGAACCGACGTCATTGAGCAGCTTGATAATCGAACGCTGTAAACTGTCGCGCTCTTCGCGCGTTTGCACCAACGAACTCGCGCTTTCCAGCATGCTGTTCATGGCGGTGAGCAAACGGCCTGTTTCATCTGCCGAAGTGATGGGCACCTTTGTGACCGTTTCACCATTGGCCAGATTCTCGGCGAATTGGGCTGCCGCTTTGATTGGCGCGGCGACTCTGCCCGCCAGATACCACAGCAACAGCATCGCCACCGCTGTCAGCAGCAAGCCCGTGAACAATTGCCCCCACATCACGCGTGTGGCATCCGCCGTAATCGCGGCGGTCGGAATCAACATCAGCGCGCCCCACGGCGTACCGGTTTGCCCAACCGGCAGCGGGATCAGCACCTTGAGATTGCTGCCGACCACTTCGACCAGATTTTGACCGCCCCGGAGGCGCGCCAACACATCGCTCAATTCGGGCCTGGCTTTGTCCAAGGGCAGCTTGATGAGTTCCGGTTGTCCGGTGGCGCCAGCGATGACGCCATTGTGGCTGAGCAACAATAATTTGGCGGTGCCGTTATAAAGGCTGACGCTATCGGCCAGCTTTTGCAGGAAATCAATCTTGATGTCGGCGCCGACCATGCCTAAGAATTCGCCCTTGACGATGATCGGCACTGCAAGCGTCGTTTCGAGCACCTCTCTACCCTGCACGGCATACGGGTAGGGTTCGATGATTGCTTCTTTCATGGCCCGTTTGGGTGCCTGGTACCAATCAGCGACCTCTTCATCGCCGGGCGGCGTCACGTCCGAACGGAGCGCGCCATCCTCACCCCGGCTCCAGGTGAAATTGAAGCGGCCATCCGGGTTATAACCGGGTTTACCGCCATACTCTTGATCGCGTCCGTCAAAGGTGTTGGGCTCCCAGTCGGAGTAGAAAGCGATGAACTGCGGATTTTCGGCCAGCACCTTTTTGATGATGACATTGACGCCTTCGCGCGTGAGCGTCAGTTCTTTCTGCTCCTTGGCCGCAGTCAGCGTCGCCGCCACTGTCCGGGTGACGTTGAGCGCGTACTCCAACTCAGCGCGCACGCGGCTGGCTTCGGCTTGCACACTGTTGACGGCTTCGGCCTGGGCCCTGGCGATCGCAGTGCGGCGGGCCGCATAGGCGGAATACCCGATGAACAAGGCCCCGGACACCAACAAACAGGTGCCGGCCCAAAGCGCGAATCGAACTTGAATGGATTTAAGTTGCATAACTTTTCTGCCTGTTTGGCCACCGCGACAGACTCGCGCCGCATGGCGTTGGACGTCTGGTGGCTTTCAATAACGCATAGATGGTTGGCCACTGCGGAAGGGCAAACCAACGCGGCTACGTTCAAGTCAGCGGGCGCGCGCCGCCGCTTGCTTAATTGACAACGCTGCTTTCCGTTATTTCTTTCCGGCGCTGCCGGTGGCCATTCGTGGCAAGCCAGCCGTGCTGTTGGTGCTGCGGGATGCGTGAGCGGGTGAGGCGGGTGGGCAGCCTCATAAATCAATGCGGGTGACGAGGCGGGATGGTTCCTCGCGCCAGCGCGCGTTTAGCCGGTAATTTCGAGCGCGCGCAAGAGGCTTTCGAGATTGAGCATGCTCAACAATTCGCCGCCTTGCGCAAAAAAGCCGCGGGTGTGCGGGGTCAGTCCGTCGCCGAGCACGCGCTCGACCTGTTGAATTTCTGCACTGGGCGCCTGCGCCAGGCCCAGCATGCTTTCCACCGCCAGACAGGCGGTCAGATCGCCTCGTTGCGTTTGCACTACCACCAGATTGCGCAAGGGCTGGCGGCGGGCTGCCGCCTCTGCCGAGCTATCTAGGAAATGACGCAGGTCCACGACTGAGATAATGTCGCCGCGCAGATTGGTGATGCCCATGACCCACTCGGGCACATTGATCACGGGGGTGAACTGTTCGAATTCACAGACTTCGAGCACTTGTTCCATCGGCACGGCATAGCTGGCGCCAGCCAGTGCAAAAACCACATGCTTTTCCGCTTCAACCGGCGTTTCGACCGGAATCTCAACCGCCTCCAAGCGGGCCGCTAATTCGGCCGCCAACGATGATT
>JANOWX010000572.1:0-2185 GCA_031418175.1 Acidobacteriota bacterium
GAAGATCAAAGATGAAAGCAGCCAATCAGACAAGGCTGCGCGCGTCTTCAACGAAATCATGGGCACGCCGGACAAAGGCATTCCCGTGGAGTTACTTGAGAACGCCGAATGCGTCGCGGTCTTCCCTTCCGTGCTCAAAGCCGGCTTCATCATCGGCGGACGCGGTGGGCGCGGCGTGGCGAGTTGCCGCACCGCAAAGGGTTGGAGCGCGCCGGCCTTTTTCAATTTGGGCGGCGGCAGCTTCGGCTTGCAGATCGGCGCGCAATCAACGGATTTCGTGTTGCTGTTTATGAACAAGGACGGGCTGAACAGTTTGCTCTCAAACGAGTTCACGCTGGGCGCGGACGCTTCGGTGGCCGCTGGGCCGGTCGGACGGCAAGCCGGCGCTTCGACCGATCTGAAGATGAATGCGCAGATTCTTTCGTACTCACGCAGCAAAGGACTGTTTGCCGGTCTGGAACTCAAAGGCGTCGTCATCAAGCCGGACAAAGATGATATGCGCGATGTTTACGGCGAAAACGTGACGGCCAAAGAAGTGTTGCAGGAGAACAAGGTCACCGCGCCTGCTGCGGTGCGGGCGTTCCCGAACACGCTGGGCCGTTACTCTTCGCGCATGGCTGAGAAGTAAGACAACAGACCATCCGCCTAAAGGCCAATGCGGTTGAATTAGCAATGTCCGACAAGCTGCCAGCATGTCGGGGCTTCCAGTTGTGCACATTTAGTGCCGCCGACAAGCTGGCAGCCTGTCGGACATTGCGGGACGTACGAACTTTCAGATGGAGAACAAATGAAGATTACCAGATTGATTACCGCCAGCGCGCTGTTTCTGCTAGCGCTGGTTGGCACTATTTCGGCACAAACTGTCGTGCCCGCGATCAACTCGCAAGGTACCACTTATTGGGTGGCCGCCAAGCGTCAGGTACTGGCGGTCAGGTACAACGAAAACAAACAAACCACGGTCAATATGTCGGGGACAGCCATCGCGCCGCGCGTGACCGGCAAGGCCGATGTTGAATACAAGCAGGGCCGCACGAATGTCAGGCTTGAGATGGACAGCTTCGATAATCCGCAATCGCTCGGCGCTTTCTACACCTGCTATGTGCTGTGGGCCGTGGCACCGGAGGGACAGGCCGAGAACCTGATGGAGTTGCCGATCCAGAAGAATTTCAAGATCGAGTCAACGACGAAATTTCAGACCTTCGGACTGATCATTACCGCCGAGCCGCATGCCAGGGTCGAGCTACCAAGTTCGGTGATCGTGGCCGAGAACACCTTGCGCAAAGGGACGGAAGGCCTGCTTACCACCAGCAAGATCGAATACAGCGGCGATCCCGGCACCTTCTATGTGCTCTTCTCGCCCAACTCCCCGGCAGCAAATGCCGATTACACCACGCCGCTGCTGATACTGGGCGCGCGCCGCGCCGTCGAGATTGCACAACGGGCCGACGCTCGCAGGTTCGCTGACACAGAGTTGCGCGATGCCGAACTGAAGCTCGCCACGCTGGAACAGGCTTGGCCGCGCTCGCGCAAACCTTCAGACCTGCGCAATAACGCGAAGAAAAATAGCGGACTGGCACATGACGTCATGCGCATCGCCGAACAAGCCCGGAAATTGACCGTCGAACGCAGCGCTCAAGCGCGCCTCGATGCTGAACGCCGGGCAGCCGGCGACAATCTGGCCCTGTCGCAGTCCGAAGCCGAGCGCGCTCGTCTGGCGGCTGAGCGCGCCAGAAATGAGGCCAATCGCGCCACCACCGATGCGGGTTTCGCCCGCGCTGAAGCTGAGCGCGCCCGCATTGAAACTGAACGCGCCCGCACTGAGACAGGTAGCGCCCGCACTGAGGCGGAACGCGCAAAAATTGAAGCTGAACGCGCCAGGACTGACGCAGGTAGCGCCCGGACTGAGGCTGAGCGCGCGCAGGCAGCCGAACGCGCACAGATAGCGCGCGCCGACAGCGAGGCCGCGGCGGCACGCGAACGAGTTGCACAGGCGCAATCCGAAACTGAGAAGGCCAACGCGATTGCCGAATTGGCACGCGCCGAAGCTGACCGCGCCCGCCTGCAAACCGCCGAGGCGCAGCGTGAAAGAGACGCTGCCCAACAAAGTCTCTATGTTTCGCTCTCAGCAATTCTGGAAACCCGCCGCGATGCGCGTGGGCTGATCGTCAATCTTTCGGATGTCTTA
>JANOWX010000573.1:0-1517 GCA_031418175.1 Acidobacteriota bacterium
CAATAGCCGTGAATTGCATTCGTGACCTTTGCGAGCCAGGCAGGGTCTTTCGTCGATTCCAGCACGACCGCACAGGCAAAGTATTTCACTCCATTCGCCGGAGGATTGCCGAGCGGCTTGAGCAGCCGGGAGGCGACGAGAACCGGAATGTCGTGCGGTTGGCAGTTCAGCACCCAGGCCGCCTGCTCGACGGTGAGCCGAGCCGGTAGCTGCCCCAGCAGCGAAAGGAAGCGTTGTTGGTCGTCTTTCATTCAGAAAGACAGTCGCGCCGCACGCGCGAAAGCGAACAGAGGCGAGGCAACCTGTTGTTTTTCAAGGCTTCTCCAAAAACCAGTTGTCTCGCCCCGTTTTATTGAGTAAATTTACTCAACGCATTGAGTAATCCGTATGATACGCCAGACCATCCACACCGAACTGTTGAAGCGCCTCAAAGAAAAGCGCCGCTTTGTGCAGGTCGTGGCAGGCCCACG
The DNA here is from genome assembly GCA_031418175.1 of Acidobacteriota bacterium. Classification (GTDB taxonomy): domain Bacteria; phylum Acidobacteriota; class Blastocatellia; order RBC074; family RBC074; genus JACPYM01. The sequence goes on from JANOWX010000573.1 coordinate 471, forward strand.
GCAAGTGGGCAAAACTACCGTCGTCCGGCAGGTCATGGCGGCGGCAAAAATCCCCGTTCATTACGCTTCCGCCGACGAACCGACCTTGCGCGATCGCACTTGGCTTGAGCAGCAATGGGACATCGCCCGGCTCAAGGCCAAGGAAGGAAAGACCGGCGCGTTGCTGGTCCTCGACGAGATTCAGAAAGTCACCGCCTGGTCGAGCTTGGTGAAATTGCTTTGGGACGCTGACACGCATTCCGGCGTTCCCCTGAAAGTGGTTTTGCTCGGTTCCTCGCCGCTCCTCATTCAGAGCGGCCTGACCGAAAGTTTGGCCGGACGTTTTGAAGTGATTCCCGCACCGCACTGGTCATTCACCGAAATGCGCGAAGCGTTTGGCTGGAATCTGGAGCAATACGTTTTTTACGGCGCGTATCCGGGCGCTGCCGAGTTGGTTGACGACCCACAACGCTGGCGGCGCTACATTCTGGACTCGCTGATTGAGACGACCATTTCGCGGGACATCCTGCTTCTGACCCGCGTGGATAAACCGGCGCTGCTTCGCCGCCTGTTTCAGCTTGGTTGCGCTTATTCCGGTCAAATTCTCTCGTATCAGAAAATGATTGGTCAGCTTACCGACGCCGGAAACACCACGACCCTCGCCCATTATCTGGAATTGCTGCAAGGCGCAGGGATGCTGGCCGGGCTTTCCAAGTATTCGAGCGGCCAGGTGCGCCAGCGCGGTTCCAGCCCGAAACTGCAAGTGCTCAACACCGCTCTGATGAGCGCGCAGGACAACCGCTCGCTGGCCGAAGCGCGACAAGACGGTAATCATTGGGGACGACTGGTTGAATCCTGCATCGGCGCTCATTTGGTCAATTCCAGTTTTGGAACGAACATCAGCGTGACCTACTGGCGCGAACGAAACCATGAAGTGGACTTCGTCTTGCAACAGGGCAAAACGACCGTGGCGATCGAAGTGAAAAGCGGCGCGCGGCGCGAAATGCCTCCGGGCATGGATGCCTTCGCCCGGCTGTTCAAGCCGAAGCGGCAATTGCTCGTCGGCGG
>JANOWX010000574.1:0-13192 GCA_031418175.1 Acidobacteriota bacterium
GGACAAGATGCCATCTTGTCCTACGGTCATAACGCAAGGAATTTTATGGGTCTTGAAACGAAACTCGGCGATGTTCTGCCGGATGTTTTGACGACGCAGTTGGATTCGCTGGTCAACTGGGCGCGCAAATCTTCGCTCTGGCCGGCCACGTTCGGCTTGGCCTGTTGCGCGATTGAGATGATGGCGATGACGGACGCGCGCAATGACGTCGCGCGTTTTGGCGCCGAAGTCTTTCGTGCCAGCCCGCGCCAGGCCGACGTGATGATCGTGGCCGGGCGCGTTTCGATCAAGATGGCCCCAGTGCTGCGCCGCATCTACGATCAGATGCCGGAGCCGAAATGGGTCATTTCGATGGGCGTTTGCGCCTCGGCGGGCGGCGTGTTCAACAACTACGCCATCGTGCAGGGTGTGGACAAGGTCGTGCCGGTGGACATTTTCGTGCCCGGTTGCCCGCCGCGTCCCGAAGGGTTGATTTACGCCGTGATGAAGCTGCAAGAGTTGATCGAACGCGAAAAAGTGTTCACCGAAAAAAAAGCCGCTTAAAGAGTAGTCGGTAGTCAGTAGCCGGTAGCCGGTTCAATCCGCTTGCCGACTACTGATTACCGCCTACCGACTACCGACCAATAATGTCTGAACCAACCGAGCAAGCATCCGTTGCCACCGCGCCGCGCAGCAGTGTGCGCTACGCTGACGCCTCCTTACTCCACACCAATTTTGCCGGCACCGTCGTCGAGATTACCGAGGCCCTCGGCGAAATCACCGTCGTTGCCAAACGCGAAGGGCTGATCGAATTGCTGACCTATCTGCGCGATGAGCCGAAGCTGCGCTTTAATTACCTGAGCGACATCGGCGGCTTGGATTTAGGCGAATTCGCTGCGCCGCGCTTTGCGCTGGCATATCAGCTTTATTCGCTGGAGCACAACCACAGGCTGCGCGTCAAAGTGTTTGTGGATGAGGACGACGCGCATGCGCCGTCGGTCTGTGGCGTGTGGAAGGCGGCGAATTGGTTGGAGCGTGAGATTTACGATATGTTCGGCGTGTCCTTCGACAATCATCCCGATCTGCGGCGCATCCTGATGCCCGCCGATTATGAAGGCTACCCGCTGCGCAAGGATTTTCCGATCAAGGGCTACTAACAGAGGTGCGGCATACTGTTAGTTAGCTGTTTCCTGTGGCCCGGGTTGCGTTGCCGCTAACAAGAGCCACGAACCCTATATCAATGGGAAGATCATGCTCGACGAAAGCATAAGTAAAACAGGTAAGGTCGCCATCGCCCTGGCAATTATTGCTGGAGTCCTGGCACTCAGTCGCGCACTGTATAACTATACGCAGAGCGGTGAGTGGGACATCGGCAAGATAGCTTTGGGCATCGGCATACCGTGTTTGATATATGCGCTTATGAAGAGTGCCGCGACTAAGAAGTAACCCCGCTGCTAACAAACGCATGCAGCGTAGCCGCAAATCAAAGTTCATATGCTTCACCCAACGTCACCTCGCGGCACGTTAATGCAGAGCGATTGACGCCGCTGGATGGAAGAGCCGCCGGAATACCGGTTGCCTGTTGCCGAGACTACGGCAAACTAACAGTTTGCCGTACATTGCTTCATCATTGAGTTATGCAAGCTGTTAAAGAAATTCAGGTTCGCACTCCCTCGGTCGCCACCTTGCGGCCCGATCCGTTGGCAGATCAGTTGATGACCATTTCGCTGGGGCCGCAGCATCCTTCGACGCACGGCGTGTTGCGGCTGGAGTTGGTGCTGGATGGGGAGATTGTTGTCAAAGCGACGCCCGACATCGGCTACCTGCACACCGGCATCGAGAAGACGATGGAGAAGGAGAAGTGGCAGCAGGTTGTGACGGTCACCTGCCGCATGGATTATCTCAACTCCATGGGCAACGATCTGGGCTATTGCCTGGCGGTCGAGAAGCTGATGGGCGTCGAGGCGCCGAAATACGCGCAAGACCTGCGTGTTCTGTTCACCGAACTGAATCGCCTCTCGTCGCACTTGGTTTGGTTCGGTACGCATGCGATGGACATCGGCGCGATGACCGGCTTCTTTTACGCCTTCATTCAGCGCGAAAAGATTTTGGACTTGTACGAATGCGCGACCGGCGCGCGTTTGCACCAGAGCTATTTCATCATCGGCGGGGCGCGCTACGATTTGCCGTCGAACTTCCGCAGCCTGTGCAAAGACTTTCTGGACGGCTTCCCGGCCTTCCTGGCCGAATGCAAGAAACTGGTCACCGGCAACCGCATCTTCCAGCGCCGCACACAGGGCGTCGGTGTGATGAAAAAAGACGATGCGATCAGTTGGGGCCTGTCCGGCCCGACCATTCGCGGCAGCGGCGTCAACTGGGATGTGCGCAAGGCCGAGCCGTATTCGGGTTACGACACCTATGATTTCAAGGTGCCGGTCTATGACGATTGCGACGTCTGGTCGCGCTACCTGGTGCGCATGGATGAGATGGAAGAGAGCCACAAGATTTGTGTCGAGGCGCTCAAACGCTTGCAACAACCGGGCGAATTCATCGCCAACCATCCGAAGCTGAAACTGCCCGACCGCGATTTGATGAAACAGCACATTGACGTGATGATTCATCACTTCCTGGTTGCGTCCGAAGGCTTCTCGGTGCCGGTCGGCGAGGTTTATCAATCCATCGAATCGGCGCGCGGCGAGCTTGGCTATTACGTCGTCAGCGACGGCGGCGAGCGGCCTTATCGTGTGCGTGTGCGCGCTCCTTCCTACGTCAATCTCTCGGCGCTGCCGCCGATGGTCGAAGGCTCGCTGCTGGCCGACGTGGTCGCCGTGATCGGCAGCATTGATATTGTGTTGGGAGACGTTGATCGGTAGCTCAGACCCCAGACCCCAGACCTCAGACTTCAGACCAAGTCGAGGTTGTAAGGTCTGAGGTCTGAGGTCTGATGTCCGAGGTCTGAAGTCTGATTATGTTTAGCCAAGCGAACGAAACGAAACTCGACGAGATCATCACGCATTATCCGGTGAAGCGGTCGGCCATCCTGCCCGCCTTGTTCATCGCGCAGGAAGAGCACGGCTACGTGACCGATGACGACGTGCGCTATCTGGCGGAGCGGCTGGATATGCGCGTCAACGAGGTTGAAGAGGTCGTGACCTTCTACTCGATGTACGCGCGCAAGCCGGTCGGCAAATACAAGCTGCAAGTCTGCCGCACTGTCTCGTGCATGCTGGCCGGCGCGGAAGAGATCACCGAGCACATCGAACATAGGCTGAAGTGTGGCATCAACCAGACGACGGCGGACGGCAAGTTCACCCTGCAGGAGGTCGAGTGTTTAGGGTATTGCGATCTTGCGCCGGTGTTGCAGGTGAATTTCGATTATCACGAGTTGGTGACGAAATCTTCGGTTGACGAGATTATCAGCAAGCTCGCTTAGCGGTTGTTATGCCGAAAAAGAATGGGCGAAAAAATGGGTCACGTGATATGCGTGCCGAATTCGCGGCGTTGGACGACGAATTTCGCAAGTTGGCTGAAGAGCAGGCTGACATCAATAGCAATTTCGACAAGCGGCAAAAGCGCTTCGAACAGGCCTTGAACACGCTGGCGGGCCTGTTGAAGGAGTCAGGCGAGCGCATCCACGAGCTTTACGAGTTGCAAGAACACGCCTACCTGCGTTTGGATAAATTGGATAAGGAGATGGCGGCGGCAGCGGTGATGATTAAAGCCACAGGCAAACAGATCGTCGAAACAAACAAGCGGTTTGATGCTTGGCTCAAACTTGAGCAACACCGCCGCCGTAACGGCGGTAAAAATGGCCACAACGGCAGGCGTAACTGAGTTCGTTGGGTGTGTGGCCGGAGGTTAGTATGGCTAAGGTAACAATCAAGTACTCTGAAACCACGCGCGAGCAACGCCGCGAAATCTTTCGGCAAATGCGCCGTGACGACAGCCGTGCCGAAGGCTTGAAACAAGTGCTGGAAGAGTTGCGCAAGTTAGAAGATCGTTACGGCATGAGCACGCTGGAGTTTTTCGCTCAATACACCGATGGGAAAATGGGTGACTGTAGCGACTTTATTCAATGGGCGGGAGCCTACCGGTCTTATCAAAGATTGCTGGCAGAAAAATCCGATGAAGTGAAGCGACACAAGAAAGCGGCCTAATCGTAATGCGGGACATTTACCAATACTTTGACTGGTTCGACCGCCAGACTGAAGATTGCGGTGCCGAATCGGTTGAGTTTGATTACGTCCCGTTTGGCCCAGAAAGTGGCAAGCTTGTTGGCGTAATTTACTATTTTGATGGCTCGCGCTTGGAAATCACGGAACGCGTGGAGATTGAAAATCGTCGCCCGGCGAAGACGGATTACGTTTACCAATACGTTAGTGAAGGTGAGCCGGTCTTTCGTTATGACAACGCGCCACATCATCCGAATTTGCCTAACTATCCGCACCACAAACACGTCGGGCGGCAGCGAATTACGGCATTGGAGCCTTCGCTCAAGCAAGTTTTAGAGGAAGTGGCTGGGCTGCTGAAAGAAGTAACAGCAGCTAAACCCAAACGGCGGCGGCAGACAAAGCGGGCAGGCGCGAAATAACAAATCAGTTATGACCAAAGTTCTTACATCCCGATTTCATCTCAAAGGCGGCGCGTGCGACATCGCCGTCTACGAACAGCACGAAGGCTACGAGGCGCTCGCCAAAGCCCTGAAAGACTGGCAGCCCGCCCAGATCACCGACGAGGTCAAGAAATCCGTCCTGCGCGGACGCGGCGGCGCGGGCTTTCCGACCGGGCTGAAGTGGAGCTTCGTGCCCAAAGAATCGAAGCGCCCGACCTATCTGGTCTGCAACGCCGACGAATCGGAGCCGGGCACGGGCAAAGACCGCGACCTGATGCGCTACGACCCGCACCAGTTGATCGAAGGCATGATTATCTCGGCCTACGCGCTCAAATCGCACACGTCCTACATCTACATTCGCGGCGAATATTGGTACATCAAAGAGATTCTCGAAAAGGCGTTGGCTGAGGCTTACGCGAAAGGCTACCTGGGCAAGAACATTCTAGGTTCTGGCTTCGATCACGAGATGTATGTGCACCCCGGCGCGGGCGCGTACATCTGCGGCGAAGAAACCGCATTGCTCGAATCGCTGGAAGGGAAGCGCGGCCATCCGCGTTTGAAACCGCCGTTCCCCGCGGTAGTTGGTTTGTACGGCGGCCCGACCGTGGTCAACAACGTCGAGACGCTGGCCGTGGTGCCGTGGATCATTTTGAACGGCGGCGAGTGGTACAAGGCGCTCGGCACCGAAAAGAGCGGCGGCACGAAGCTCTTCACCGTCAGCGGCCACATCAACAAGCCCGGCAATTACGAAGTGCCGCTGGGCTACCCGCTGATGGATTTGATCAACAACGAATGCGGCGGGATGAAGGGTACGCTGAAAGCCTGCATCCCCGGCGGTTCGTCAGTACCGATCATCAATGCCGAAGAGTGCGCGAAAATGACGCTGGATTATGAATCGGCGGCCTCGCTGGGCACGATGCTCGGTTCGGGCGGCGTGATCGTGATGAACGAGACGGCGGACATTTTCGAGACGACGCGCAACGTCACGCACTATTATAAACACGAATCCTGCGGCTGGTGAACGCCTTGCCGCGAAGGCACGCGCTGGCTCTACAAAGTCTTCGAGCGCATGCATCGTTACGAAGGCAAGCCGGGCGACATCGAATTGCTCGAAGACCTGGCCGATAAGATTTTGGGCAAGAGCTTCTGCGCGCTGGGCGACGCGGCAGCGATGCCCGTGCAATCGGCGATCAAGAAGTTCCGCGCCGATTTCGAGCGGCGCATCAAGCACAACCTGGTGCAGTTGCAGAAAGCCGCTGACTGATACGTTATCGTTCTTTGAATTTTTGAGCTACGGAGTTTTAGAAAATGCTATCCCACGAAGGCACACTAAGAAGCACGAAGTATAGGCAATAGCCGCTGGATTCTTTCTTGGTGCCCCTTCGTGTAGCTTAGTGGGAGATTTTCTTTTTCTCGGTAGCTATAACAACTCCCCCTCGACCATATTGACTAATGGCCGTTATCCCTGCACACGCTGAGCGCATCAGCGTGAAACGCGCCGGGGCTGGGCTGTTTGTGTTGTACCCCAGCCGCGTCATTGACCAACTACGATTGCCCCTTAAGAGGAGGACATTATGGCGCTGTTCGATTCGATCATTAGTGAAGTTGCGAGCCGGTTTGGATTGGGAGATAAGGCCGGGCCGCTGGTCTCGGCGTTGATGTCGCTGATTTCCAGCGAGCAAGGCGGCGGGATCACCGGGTTCATTGACAAGTTTAAGCAAGCCGGATTAGGCGATCTGGTTTCATCCTGGATCAGCACGGGCGCGAACGAACCGCTCGCAGAAAAACAGGTCGAGAGCGTGCTGGGCGCGGATGCGCTGAACGGGCTGGCGGCGCAGGCCGGACTTTCGCTCGACAAGGTCAAACCCGCGCTGGCGTTTCTGATTCCGACGCTGATTGACAAGCTGACGCCGAGCGGCGTGATTCCGTCGTCGTTACCGTCGCTGAGTTCGTTGCTGTCGGGCGTGACTGGCGCAGCCACGGGAGCGGCTGGCGCAATCGGTGGCGCGGCCAGTGCCGCCAAAGCTGGCGCAACGCACGCGGCTTCAGAGGCCGCCGAAGCGGTGACAGGTGGTGGCGGCGGTTTGCTGAAGCTGTTGCCGCTATTGTTGCTGGGCCTGTTGATCTATTTGGGCTATCAGTATTGCAATCGCGCGCACACGCCGGTTGAAACGACGGCGACGCTTGCGACCCCGACACCCGCGCCGATCAATTCGACCCTGTCGCTGATCAATGCCGATGGCAAGGTCAAAGTCACCGGCATCGTGCCCGATGAAGCGACGCGGCAAAAGGTCCTCGCGGATTTGACCGCCGCCTATGGCGCAGGCAAGTTCGAGGCGAATATCACGGTCAATCCGGCGGCGAAACCGGCGGGCTGGCTGGCGAAACTGGGCGAAGTGCTGAAAGAGTTCAAGATTCCCGGCGCGGAACTCAGCTTCGACGGCGACGCGATCAAAGTCGGCGGTGTGGCAGCGGCTGCCGCGCTGGTTGACAAGCTGAAAGGGCTGTTTGGCGGGGGCTTCAACGTCATCGGCAACTTCCTGGATGTGAATGCGGCAGTCGCGGCGGCGAATGCTAAAGCGCAAGCCGCGTTGGCGGCCTTGACCGGCGGCGCGAGTGCGGACGCGGTCGTGCAAGCGCTGAACCTGCAAATCATCAACTTCGCGTCAGGCAAAGCGGACATCCCGGCGGCCAATCAGGCGTTGCTCAAGAAGGCGGCTGAAGTTCTGAAAGGCGCACCCGCTGGCACCAGGTTTGAAGTCGGCGGCCACACCGACAGCAAGGGCGCGGCGGCAGGGAATTTGAAACTCTCGCAAGCACGGGCCGCCGCAGTGGCGAAGTATCTGACCGGCTTGGGCGTCAAAGCTGACCAGTTGGTGGCCAAAGGATTCGGCCCGGACATGCCTCTGGCCAGCAACGACACCGAAGAGGGGCGCTTCAAAAATCGCCGCATCGAATTCGCCGTCGTTAGATAGATAAGTAGGCGGGCAAAAACAATCAGGCATTTAGACAGGATGGACAGGATTTACTGATGGATTTACAGGATTCAAACTGCGCAGTGCTGACCAAGTGTTCAACCCTTTCCTGTTAATCCTGTTATCAATCTTGTTAATCCTATCTAGACCTGCTTATTTTTGCCGGTGAACTTAGCGGGTTTGTTTTTCTGGGCGCCGCGCTGCTTCTTTCGTAGTAGCGAAATTATTTCGCGCTGACATGTAACGAATAAATTCGTTACTACAAGGTATGGCGGCGCGGCTCCTGATTCAGCAGCAACGAATTCAACGCGAGAGCCATGCCGGTCACACAGGTCGTTTGTCCAAGCTGCGGGCATCAAATGCCAGCCAATGCGCTCGAAATGGCGGGTGAGGTGGCGACGCTTTGCCAGTCATGCGGCGAGCCTGTTTACGTGGCGACAAATGAGCGCGGCAAGGTCATTGATATTTATGTAGGCGAAGGAACTGGCCAGCACAATGGGGCCCATTTTGGGGCCGCCCACGCCGGGGGCTATTTTGATGAGGAAGATGATGATGATGAGGGCGGAGCAATATATGGCCCGCCGCGCCGCGCGACTTTCATTCCCTTGCTGCTGATCCTGGTTGGCCTGTTGTTTTTGGGTTGGATCGCGAGCACGTTGTATTGCACGCGCCCACGAACGCCGCCTGCCGTCACCACGCCGGTGTTTGAAGAGCCGGCGTCGGAAGAGGTGGATACACCAGCGCCAACGCCGGCACGTCCAACGGTGAGTGTGCCTGCGGTGATTGTGTTAGACAGTTTCTCCGGCGTTACGTTTGACACCGATAAAGCGACGTTGACGGCGAATAGCCAAACCGCCTTGTTGGATTTGGCGGAGACGCTGAAAGGCGCGCCCGCGGCTTCGATTTTCGAGATTCGCGGGCATACCGACAATCAGGGCGGCGAGGCGCACAACAAACAGCTTTCATATCAACGCGCCGAAACCGTCCGGCAGTTTTTGATCAAACAAGGCCTTCCAGCGGCGCTGTTGCGGGCGAAAGGTTATGGCGCGACGGTACCCAAAGCGGGGGCTACGAACGAGACCGAAGAAGGTCGGCGGTTGAACCGGCGGATTGAGGTGGTTGAGATCAAAGTCGCACCGGTTAAATCGAAGTAGTTCTGTGCCCCTTGGCGAGGAGTAAAGAGCGTAAGTCGCTCGCTGCCAGCATACTTACTTTAATACATGAGAAACTAAGTTCTTTGAGAGTCAGCGGACGGCAACACGTAGTAACGAATTTATTCGTTTTGTGCTGCGGCCAGGACCGCAACGATTGAAATCGTTACTACGTGGTTGCGTCCTTTTCTCTCAATGAACTTAGTTTCGGTGTATTTAACCTGATTGGCGTAGGTTCCTGTTTCGGGGTTGAGAGACAGGAAACGGTAGCCCTTATGAATAGGCCACGTCACCCGGCCCAGCCTGTAGAGATTTCATTCGATGCGCCGCCGCCCAGAGGCCCTGAAATACGGCGTCCGATCATCAGAGTGGTTTGTCCTTGTTGTGGTGTGATTATCAGTGTCAACGCGTTAGACCGGCAGGGTGAGACGACCAACTATTGTCCTAAATGCGAGGCGACGGTGTGGATTGAAACAGAAGATGACGGCGCAATCGTGGCAATCAACGCGCAAGCGAATGAGCAAAAGAAACCGGGTGAAGTACCGTGGCGGCTGTTAGTAGCAGTTTTAGTTGTGTTCTTGATATTTGTTTTTTATCTCATTTCGTTGCGGGCCACGCCTTAAACTACCATGCCGCTTTACGAATGGCAGAACGATCAGGCGCACGAGCAACAGACGGGCAAGAACATGCTGACCTACAAAGCGATGTACAAATATCTCGATCAAGGCGTACACGCCGAGGTGTTGGACTTCCCTGGCGCGATCACCTGCGGCGCGGATTTGGAAAACGCCCGGCGGCTGTTAGCGGACGCGCTGGCGGAAATGGCAGAGACGAGCCTGTTGCACGGCGAGCCGTTGCCGACACCTGATCCGGCTTGCACCGACCCGGATGCTGATCTGGAAGAACCGATTCACTTGTTGCTGACGGCTGCTTCGCGGGTGCGCGTTACGCCCTTGAATACATTGTATGAAGCGGCGTGAATTGCTGCGGCCTTTGAGTCAACACGGGTGCCGCTTGGTGCGTGAGGGCGGAGAGCATTACGATTTAGGCGATCTGGGAAAATCCTGCGCTCAATCGCCGCACCGCAGTTCCGCGTCATCGCGAAGTCCTCGACTTCACAGCGGGACGCATTTGTAAGCAACTCGGCATTCCCGAACCTTTTCGATCAGCCAATGAAGCTGGTCAGTGAATTTATGGAAACAGTCAAGCTCACTATCAACGGTCAGGAAGTGACCGCGCCCAAAGGCGAATTGCTGATCGAAGCCTGCGAGATGCACGGCGTTTACCTGCCGCGTTTCTGCCACCATCGCGGCTTGACGCCGCAGGCTTCGTGCCGCATGTGCGTCGTGCGCGTGGACAATCCCAAAATCCCCAAGCTGCAAACCGCCTGCACCATGCCCGTGACCGAAGGCATGGCCGTCACCACTGAATCGAAAGAAATCGAAGAGACGCGCACGGCGATGATCGAATTCCTGCTCTCGAATCACCCGGTGGATTGCCCCGTCTGCGACCGCGCGGGCGAATGCGAATTGCAGGATCAGACCTACGGCTTTGGCGAAGACCGCACGCGCTCGCAATACGCCGACAAAGAGAATTTCCTGGAGCAGCAGATTTCGCCCTTCATTTACAACGACCCGCAACGCTGTGTGACCTGCAAACGCTGCACGCGCGTCTGCGAAGAGTGGATGGACGAGAACGCGATCACCGCGCTCAATCGCGGCTCGGCCACGATCATCAGCGCGTTCGGCGGCTGGGTCGAGTGTTCCGATTGCGGCAATTGCGTGGACGTTTGCCCGACCGGGACGCTCTTGCACGTGCCCTACAAATACATCGCGCGCCCCTGGGATTTGAAACAGGTGCCGACCGTCTGCAACTTCTGCTCGGACGGATGTTCGATGCTGGCCGGCACGCGCAGCGAGAAACTGATTCGCACCGTCGCCCGCGATGGCCGGGGTCGCACGGCGGGCGGCATCAATCACGATTTCCTCTGCTCGCTGGGCCGCTACACGATTGATTTCGTCCACAGCAAAGAGCGCGTCGAACGTCCGATGATCCGGCGCGGCGAGCATTTGATTCCGACGACCTGGGATGAAGCGTTGAATTACGTCGCGCAGAAATTGAAAGAAGTGAAAGCGGCCAGCGGCGGTGATTCCATCGGCGTCATCAGTTCGGCGCGCTTGCTAAATGAAGATCAATACGCGCTGCGCAAGTTCGCTGACGTGGCGCTGGAAACCAAGCATGCAGAGTATTACCACGACCACGACGAGATTGATTTGACCTCGTTCTTCCGCCACGGCTGTCCGCCGATTGCCACGCAGGAGCACGTGCAAAACGCCGATGTCGTATTGCTGCTCGGCTCCGACCCGAACGAAGAGAATCCGCTGACGGCCTTCTCGATTCGCTGGGCCGTGCGGCAACGGGCGGCGCGTTTGTTCACGGTCAATTCGATGCCCTCGCGGTTGGAGCGCCAGGCTAACGTCGCTTTGCGCGTGCGCGAAGGTAGCGAAGCCGCCATTGTTGCCGCCTTGCTTGACGAAGCGAAGATTGGTGACGTAGCGGAAGCAATGGGTGTGAAGGCCGAGACCGTGAAAGCCGTGCGTCAAGCTGTCGCTGAAGCTGCCAAGGTCATTGTCGTCTTCGGCGATGAATTGCGCGGCGCGGCGGTCGAGGCGTTGACCCTGCTGGAAAGCACGCTGGCCGTTTCGAGCGAAGCGGCGGCAGCGGCGAAGGCGGCATACATTGACGGGCTGCAACGCCAGGTGCGTTCGACCAATTCGCCGCCGAAGCCTTCGATCAACGACAACCCGCACACTTTCATCGTCGAACGCCCGACACTGGAAGTCGGTGTGGAAGCGGTCAAATCCGAAACCAAGTTTTCCTTTCTGCCGCTGGTGCGTTACTCGAACACAATGGGCGCGGGGCTGATGGGCATGGCCGCCGGACACAAAGGCGGCAAGACGGCGCAACAGATGCTCAATGCGGCGGGCGGCGAGATCAAAGCCCTCTACATCGCGGGCGAAGACGTCATCGCCAAGGCCAATGGCGAAGCGCCTTCAGTGCGTGCGCAACTTGAAAAGCTCGACTTGCTCGTAGTTCAAGAAATGTTCTTGACCGAGACCGCGCAACGCGCCGACGTGGTGTTGCCCGTGACCAGCTTTGCCGAAGCACAGGGCACGCAAATCAACAATGGCATGCAGATTCAATTCGTGCGCCGCGTGATTCCGCCCGCCGGACAGGCGCGTCCTGATTGGATGGTCGTCAATTCGGTCGCCAAGCTGTTGGGTGTGGATTTGGGCTTCGGCGGCCAACTCAAGAACGTTTTCAAAGCGATTGCCGCCGAGGTGCCGGGCTGCGCGGGCCTCTCGCACAACCAGTTGGCGAACGTAGGCGCGACACCGATCACCTTGCCGGGCGTGGATGTTACTAAGATCAACGCGGCGGATGTGAAAGACCGGCTGGCAACCCAGGTTGCCCAGATCAATCGCAGCCTTGCCGTCGAGACGAACGAGTTGACGGCGCAAGCGGGCGCGCGGTTGAAGCAGCGTTACACCACGATCACGCGCTATTCCGAGATGCTGACACCGGAGTTACCTGAGCAGTCGAAGGTTTTGGTATTCCCGGCATAAATGCATGGAGTTCAGCCTTTAGGCTGTCCGGGCATGGAGTTCAGCCTTTAGGCTGTCCGGGCGCGCTAAGCAAGCTAAAGCTTGAACTCCATGCACTTGGATGTTGGATGTCACAAGTAACCAAGTGACAAGGCTTGATTTGACTTATGGACAATTCGCAAATCCTTCAGCACCCAAACACGCAGTGGCTGATCGAAGCCTCAATCAAGATGGTCGCGTTCTGGCTCGTCATCATGATCGTGGTGGCCTATACGGTTTACGCCGAGCGCCGCGTGTTGGCGGTGATTCAAAACCGGCTGGGGCCCAATCGCGTCGGCCCTTCCGGCCTGTTGCAACCCTTCGCCGACCTGATCAAATTCATCTTCAAAGAAGACATCGTGCCGTTGGCGGTCAATAAATGGCTCTACATTTTGGCGCCCGCTGTTACTCTTGTACCCGCGATGATGGTGCTGATTGTTTATCCCGTCGGGCCGGACTTTGAACTGTTCGGACGCAGGATCAGCCTGCATGTTACTAACATGAATATCGGGTTGCTCTACGTCTTGGCGATGACCAGCCTGGGCGTATACGGCATCGTGATCGCCGGTTGGTCATCCAATTCCAAATACAGCCTGCTTGGTGGCTTGCGTTCGACGGCGCAGATGATTAGTTACGAATTGGCTCTGTCGCTCTCACTGATTGCGGCGCTGTTGATGGCGGGCACGCTCGACCTGTCAAAGATTGTTGAACTGCAATCCGGCGCGTGGTTTGGGATTCTGCCGAAATGGAACATCTTTGGCGGGGCGAACTGGCAATTGTTGCCGGTGGGCATCATCGGCTTTTTCATCTACCTAATCAGCGCGATTGCCG